>JAJUKC010000110.1 GCA_029264995.1 Marinobacter sp.
TAACCGTAAAGAGAAGAAAGATCACGGTGAAGGCGGTAATATCGTAGGCGCCCCCTTGCAGGGTAAAGTGCTGATTGTGGATGATGTGATCACCGCAGGCACCGCCATCCGGGAGTCCATTGATATTATCCGGGCCGCCGGAGCCGAACCGGCCGGCGTGCTGATTGCTCTGGACCGGCAGGAAAAGGGCAACGGCGAACTGTCCGCCATTCAGGAAGTCGAAAAAGAGTTCGGCATCCCCGTTGTCAGCATTATTCGTCTTGAACAGGTACTGGACTACCTGAAGTCCAATCCTGAATTTGCCGGCCATGCGGAGAACGTGGCCAGCTACCGGGACCGCTACGGAGTCTGATGAATGCGTCACCATCTGACCGTTTCTCCTGTTGTTGCCGGCGTCGCGGCCCTCGGACTGCTGTTTGCGGCCGGCGCCCAGGCAACCATGTACCGTTACACGGATGAAAACGGACAGCTGGTTATCAGCAACACCATTCCCCAGGAAGCGACCAAACGTGGTTACGATATCCTGAGCAACAACGGCCGGGTGGTCGAAACCGTTGCCCCCGCCCCCACCGCGGAAGAAATTGCCGCCCGGGAAGCCGAGAAAGAACGGCAGAAGCAACTGGAAATCCAGCAGGAGCAGGATCGTCTGCTGCTGAAGCGCTTCAGCCATCCGGATCAGGCTGTGCGTGCCATGCACCGCAAGATCCGCGAGCTGGAAGGCATTATCCAGCTGAAACGCGGTAACATTTCGGTGATTTCCAGCCAGCTCGACAACGAGCAGAGCCGGGCGGCCGATATGGAGCGCGCCGGCCGGGACATCCCGGAAACGACGCTGGAAAAAATCCGCAGGCTCGAAGCCCAGATTCGAGATATCGAGCGGGAGATTTCCGCTCAGCGGCAGGATATCGGCGAAATGAAAAGGGCCTACGAAGAAGACATCAAGCGTCTGGAAGAAATCACCGGGGAGACACGAACACTCCCCCTGGAGCCGGAAGAAAACTAAGCTCCACTAATGACAAAAGGCGCTCAACCGAGCGCCCTTTGCGTATGACTCACCAACTCGCCGAATCAAGCAGTGGCGGCAGTGGTTTTCTTGGCCGCAGGCTTGCGAGCAGTGGTCTTGCGCGCAGCCGGCTTCTTGGCCGTTACGGATTTCTTGGCATCCTGGGCGGCTTCCGCCACATCTTCGGCCGCTTCAGAAACAGCATCCGCACCTTCAGCAGCTTCTTTTTCCAGCTTCGCAACCAGCTCAGCGGCAAAGTTGCCGAAGCGGGAATTCAGAGAGCGCAGCTGCTCGAACAGGTTCTCGGAGTAGCCGTTGTAACGCTTGCGCAGGGTTTTCACGCTGTATTCACGGGCCTCCGCTTCCAGCTTTTCTGCGTAATCAAACGGCTTGGACGCCAGCTTCTTCTGCTGCTCTTCAGCCGCGTTAATGCCTTTCTCAACGATGTCTTGCAGCTGTTCCTGGTAGGATTTCAGTTTACCCATGATGGTTCTCCCTGTTTTCCGAGTCGTTTCGGCACCGCGTTTTGCAGAGCCTTTGGTAACTTTCACCTACCAAAGTACGGTTAAAAATTAGAATGTTCATACTAAACACAGATACGGGTTTTTACCGATTATTCACTTGATCACAGAATACCCGCTGGCATAATCGCAAACTGTTTTAAGAAAGCCCGTCTCCCGGTTGTATTCAGGCTCCATACGAACGAATGCCAGAGGGCGCACCTGCAACACCCCGTATGCGAGTAGCCATGAACAGATTTCCCTATCCGGGCCAGCTGTTGTGCACAGCGGCCATGATCCTGGGCGTATGCGCCGCCATTTTTCTGGCCGGCTGCCAGGAAGACACGCGAGCCAGTAAACTGGATTCAAAACGCGCTTCGGAGGTGGCAGACAGCCGCTTGAAACAGGCGCAGGGCGACTTGCTTGCCACACTCGGCCAAAGCCAGCCGGACGACCAGAAAACGGAACCACCAACCGACGCCGACACCCCGAAAACCCTGGTATGGAACCCGCCGCTCACCCGTGAAGACGGCTCAGCACTGACACCTGGCCAGATTGCCGGTTACCGCATCTACTACCGACTGAAACATCAGGACAGCTTCAGCGTCATTCCGCTGAATGACGGCAGCAAAACCCGATACACTCTGTCGGAGATGCTGCCCGGCGCCTACGAGTTCTCGATCACCACCATTGACGTGGATGGCCTGGAAAGCCGACGCTCAGACCCGGTTGAGGTCAACCTGATCTGAGCGGAAGGAGGGGTTACCAGCGGAAGATCACCCAGCTGGGCACGAGCAGGTCGGACTCGGTATCCTGAACCCAGCCACCGCCGTCGGCCGGCACCAGGTAATATTCCGGGCCAATTTCAGGCACCACTTTGATCTCCATCAGCTGGCCATTCACCCGGTATTCATAGAACACTTCTTTCTCACCGGGGCGAATAACAATCTCCGCACCACCCTCCGGCGGCTGGTAATCGGAAATGACCACTGGCTCCTGCGGGGTAACCACCGGGGTGGCATCCAGTGCCCCTTCATCCTGAGCCAGCAAAGGCGCAGAGAAGCAGCCCAACAGCAGGGCGGAACAGGCGATTCGTTTCATTTTCGTGGTACCCTTTGGTTCATCTTTCTGGCTAGAGTTGCACAAGCCAATCCACGCTTCAATCAGAATCCGGACCTGTTTTGACATGACTGAAAAAAAGACCCCGCCTGTGGTTCTGGTAGACGGATCTTCCTACCTGTTCCGCGCCTACCATGCCCTTCCTCCGCTGACCACCAGCAAGAATCACCCCACCGGGGCCATCAAAGGTGTGATCAGCATGCTCCGGCGTCTGGAGCAGGACTTTCCGGAATCGAAAGTCGTGGTGGTATTTGATGCCAAGGGTAAAACCTTCCGTCATGACATGTACGAAGAGTACAAGGCCAACCGGCCGCCCATGCCGGAAGACCTGGCCATGCAGATCGAGCCGATTCACAACATCGTGCGGGCCATGGGCCTGCCGCTGCTGATTGTGCCGGGAGTGGAAGCCGACGACGTAATCGGCACCCTGGCCCACGAAGCCACCAGCAAAGGTATTGATGTGGTGGTGTCTACCGGCGATAAAGACATGGCGCAACTGGTAAGCGACCACGTAACACTGATCAACACCATGACAGAAACCGCCATGGACCGGGATGGGGTGGTGGAAAAGTTTGGTGTTACCCCGGAGCAGATCATTGATTACCTGGCGCTGGTGGGCGACAAGGTCGACAACATTCCCGGCGTTAACAAATGTGGCCCGAAAACGGCCGTCAAATGGCTGCAGAGCTACGGCAACCTCGACAACCTCATTGAGCATGCCGACGAGATCAAAGGCAAAATCGGCGAATACCTGAGGGAAGCGACCGACACCCTGCCCCTGAGCCGGGAGCTGGCCACCATCCGGACCGATGTGGAACTCGAATTCGGGCTGGAGGATCTTCAGGAACGCCAGCAGGACGACGACAGCCTGCTGGAGCTGTTCAAGGAATACGAATTCCGCAGCTGGATCGCGGAACTGGAAAACGGCTCGTCACCAGACGACGCTTCCGCGAGCAACCAGCCACAGCTGAAAACTGAGGTGGAAAAGCAGTACCAGGTCATTACCGAGCAGGCGGACCTGGACCAGTGGCTGAAGAAACTCAAAGATTCCGATCTGTTCGCCTTCGACACCGAAACCACCAGCCTCCGCTACATGGATGCCGAAATTGTCGGCGTGTCGTTTGCCGTTGAGCCAGGTAAGGCCGCTTACGTGCCACTGGGCCATGATTATATGGGGGCGCCGGAGCAACTGGACCGGGACTCGGTGCTGGAACAGCTGAAGCCGTTGCTTGAAGACCCGAAACACAAAAAGGTCGGGCAGAACCTCAAGTATGACAAAAACGTGCTGGCCAACCACGGCATCCAGTTGGAGGGCATCGCCGAGGACACCATGGTGGAGTCCTATGTGCTGAATTCGGTTGCGACCCGTCACGACATGGACAGCCTGGCTCGCGCCTATCTTGATGAAGAAACCATCACCTACGAATCCATCGCGGGCAAAGGTGCCAAACAACTGACGTTCAACCAGATCGATCTGGAAAAGGCCGGCCCCTATGCCGCCGAAGACGCTGACATCACCCTGCGCCTGCACCAGACCCTCGCTCCAATGCTGAAAGAAACCGGCAAACTGGAATCCGTCTACCGGGAGATCGACCTGCCCCTGGTGCCGGTATTGTCCCGGATGGAACAGCGGGGCACCCTGATCAGTGCCAGCACTCTGCGCCAACACAGCCAGGAACTGGCGGAGCGCATGGCCGAACTGGAGAAGGAAGCCCACGAGGTTGCCGGCGAAGCCTTCAACCTGGGCTCTACCAAACAATTACAGGCCATCCTTTATGACAAGTTTGGCCTGCGGGTCATCAAGAAGACACCCAAGGGCGCCCCGTCTACGGCCGAGCCGGTTCTGCAGGAGCTGGCGCACGAGCACGAGCTGCCCCGGCTGATTGTCGAGCACCGCAGCCTGAGCAAGCTAAAGTCCACCTACACCGACACCCTGCCCGAGCTGATCCACCATCGCACCGGGCGAGTGCACACTTCCTACCATCAGGCGGTAACGGCGACAGGAAGGTTGTCGTCATCAGAACCCAACCTGCAGAACATTCCGATTCGGACCCAGGAAGGCCGACGCATACGCCAGGCATTTATTGCGCCGAAAGGCTACAAGTTGCTGGCCGCTGACTACTCCCAGATTGAGCTTCGCATCATGGCTCACCTGTCTGGCGATAGAGGTCTACTGACCGCGTTCGAACACGGCGAAGACATTCACAAGGCCACCGCAGCCGAAGTCTTCGGCGTGGCGGTGGATGAGGTAACCGGCGACCAGCGCCGAAGTGCCAAGGCGATCAACTTCGGGCTGATCTACGGCATGTCGGCATTCGGACTTTCGCGCCAGCTGGAGGTGGACCGAAAAACCGCCCAGGAATACATCGACCGGTATTTCGAGCGTTACCCCGGCGTACTCAAATACATGGACAACATCCGCAAACAGGCCCATGACGACGGCTACGTGGAAACGCTCTACGGCCGCCGCCTGTACCTGCCGGAGATCAACGCACGTAACAAGCAGCTGCAGCAGGCTGCCGAGCGCACCGCCATCAATGCGCCCATGCAGGGCACGGCCGCCGACATCATCAAGCGGGCCATGATCGAGGTGGACAACTGGCTGCGCAGCGAACACGCCGACGATGCCTGCATGACCATGCAGGTACACGACGAACTGATCATCGAAGTTCGCGAAGAAGCCGTAGAAAAAGTCAAAGAAGGCCTGGTCAAGCGCATGTCCACCGCCGCCAGCCTGGATGTGCCACTGCTGGTGGAAGCCGGTGTGGGTGACAACTGGGACCAGGCTCACTAAAAGCCCCGCAACTTCGGATAACGCCCTGTTTCTGAACAACATCCCGCTTCCGGGCACAGAAACAGGGCAGACTCTCCGCTCACACCCTCGCAGACACCAGCAAAGACGCCTTCCGGCGCTGAGGCACGAATTCTGCATTGTCCTCCGATGTCCCGGGGCCCTTCGCCCCATGCTGTGACACCAATGCGAGGTCCAAGCGATGAATTCCGCAACCAGCGAACGCAACTGGCTGTTCGACCCCAGTCTCCTGAAACTCGTGCATCAGTGCCGCCGGCTTATCCAGTCTGAATTCGGCGTAAAACTGCACCTTAACGAAGACGGCCTGGAGCAACACCTGGCCGAGTACGCCCGTAAAACCCGTTCAAAGCATCTGGTGCATACCTGGGAAGCGCTTAAGCAGAGAGTGCCGGAGCTGAATACCGCCAATGTCGAAGAGGAGCCTGCGCCACGGATGTACCGCGGACAACCTATCGCGGAAGACGGTAACAGAAAGGCTACGGCGGAAATGTCGGGAAGCGACTGCCCCCGGCAGAAAAAGGTGATCTACCGGGGGCAGGTAGTGGGCTGATTCCGGAAGGAATCAGCCGCAGAGGGCTATTCGAGAATCAGAAGGCTTTGCTGACTTCGAATGCGGCGCTCCAGGCGCTGAGTTCGTATTCAGCCTGGTAGTTTGCATTTGAGATCGGCTGGCCCGTCGGGTCAGCGTGACTGTACTCACGATCATCAACCTTGGCGTCGTCGGCAAAGATCAGCGTGCCTACAGCCACATCAACTGTCCAGCCACTTTGCACGTCTTTCCACTGAGTACCCAGGGTGAGCCAATGGCGATCTTCAGAGGGA
>JAJUKC010000109.1 GCA_029264995.1 Marinobacter sp.
GAACCCGAGAAAGCCCGGCAAATGGAAAGTCCAGCAAATGCTGGACATGTTCCCCAATCTGGCCCGCCGCGCGGATTCTCCGGCCGGTGTACTCTCCGGCGGGGAGAAGCAGATGCTGACCATGTGCCGGACCCTGATGGGTGACCCGGAACTGATGATGATCGATGAACCCACCGAAGGGCTGGCGCCGTTGATCGTCAAACAGATTGGTGAGCTGATCAGTGATATCGCCAACGCCGGTGTGTCCATTCTGCTGGTGGAACAGAAACTCTCCATCGCCATGGACATTTCGCACCGGGTGCTGGTAATGGGCCACGGCCAGATTGTCTTCGAGGGCACGCCGGAAGAACTGCGCGCCGACGATGCGATCCGCAAGGAGTGGCTCGAAGTGTGAGCGGTTTTTAAAAATAGGGAGAGGATAATAATGACAACTCCAAAGAATACATTAAAAAATCTGTTGGTCGGCGCTGCTCTGGCACTGCTGGCCGCCTGCGGCGGTGATCATGACGATTCCGCTGGCGAACGCGCGCGCCCGATGGCGCAGACACCTTACGGTCAGGCGCGGGGCGTGGTGATGACACCGGAGAATCCGATCGTGGCCGGAACCACCCTGGTGTGGCGCGGCCTGCCGTTTGCAGCACCTCCGGTGGGAGATCTGCGTTGGCGCGCGCCGCGCCCGCCGCAAGCCTGGAATGGAGTGCGGGATGCCTCCCGGCCGGCGCCGATTTGCACCCAAGCGGAAACATCCCTGTATTGGGAACGCAGTGACCGTATTGTTGGAAGCGAGGATTGTCTTTACCTGGATGTCTATCGGCCTGATCGGGACAACTGGCAGGACGAGGCCCTGCCGGTGTATGTGTGGATCCACGGCGGTTCGAATAATTTCGGCCAGAGTGGCGACTATCATGGCGAGAATCTGGCCAATTTCGCCGACGCGGTGGTAGTGATGGTGCAGTACCGGCTTGGTCCCCTGGGTTGGTTTCATCAGCCGGCGGTGCAGACCGGTGGTGACGATGTACTATCCGATTCAGGGAATTTCGGTACCCTGGATAATATCCGTGCCTTGCAGTGGGTACGCAACAACATCGGTGCTTTCGGCGGGGACGCGGACAACATCACCGTGGCAGGTGAATCGTCCGGTGCGCATAACGTGATGAATCTGATGGTATCGCCGCAGGCCGCCGGGCTGTTTGAACAAGCTATCGCGGAAACACCTTCCATGGCCACGCTGGCCAGAGACGACGCCACCGCGTTTGCCAATCGGCAGATCGAATGGCTGATCCGCTATTTGGGCGATGCCGATTCCGAGGCAAGCGCTCTCGCTGAACGTCAACGGCTGGAGGCGGAAGGCATGCTTGGTGAATATTTGCGCAAGGCGGATGCCCGGGATTTCTTTGCCGCGATTCAGGCCTATAGTTCGTTGGGTGTTTATGGTGCGGTGGAAGACGGTGAAGTGATTCCCGAAGGCGGATGGATGCCGGCCTTCCGCGGCGGCGCCTATAATCAGGTGCCGTTGATGTTCGGGACCAACGAATATGAAGCCAAGTCGTTCCAGCCTCTGTACGGGCCGGCGTTCAAACCTCTCGGCCAACCCTCCGGTGATTACACCTGGTACGACCTGATCGCAGTGTTGCAGGGGCAGACCAGGGACGACGGGGCGCCGTTGCGTTTCGAGGATATACTGCCCACGGAACGGGACCGGGAAGTGTATGAGGCCACCGGCTATCATGCCAGCCGTGCCTGGCGCGCCAAGTTCATCGATGAGTTGGCGGCACAGATCAGCCAGCACCAAAGCCAGTTGTATGCCTACGAGTTCCGATGGGGGAGTCCGGGGTCGGGCCCGGAGCCTTTCGATCGGATTTACGGCTCGGGCCATGCTGGCGAGATATCCTTTTTTCATGGTGATGAAGGCGGTTTGTTCGGCTATCCCTTTACCGAGGCCAATGAGAAGGGGCGGCGCGATCTGCAGAGCCAGATAATGGCTTACGAAGCGCGTTTCATGCGCGGTGGCGATCCCAATGGCAGCGGGGAGTGCGAGCGGGAAGAATGCCCGGTGGCCTGGCGGCCCTGGTCGCGGAGCAACGGTGATTCCGTTCTTATTCTCGATGCCGATTTTGAACAGGCGGATATCCGCATGAGCGGCGAGTTTCTGACTCTGGAGGAGGTGGAAGCGGCGCGCGAGACCGCCATCGCTGAGTTTACCGAAACACAAAAGCAAACTGTGCGTGCAATGTTACCGCAAACGCCCTGGCCCGAGGCGATGCGATGAGCGATGCCCTGATTCGCGTACCGGCCGGGGCTTTGCGGGGTTACCGTGATAACGGATTACGCATCTTCAAGGGCGTGCCCTATGCGAGCCCGCCAGTGGGGCAGTACCGATGGCGGGCTCCACAGCCCGTGGCGGCTTGGTCCGGAGTCCGCGATGCCAGCGGATTTGGACCCGCCTGCCCGCAGCCTCCGCCTCGACCGGGAAGTCTCTATGCGCCGGCACTTCCAGGCATGGATGAAGATAGCCTGACCCTCAACATCTGGGCTCCAGTGGGCGCCCGCCACGCGCCGGTTATGGTCTACATTCATGGCGGCTCGCTGAATACCGGTGGCGGTGCTGAACCGATGCTGGATGGCGCCGCCCTGGCGCGCCGCGGGTTGGTGGTGGTGACGTTGAACTATCGGCTGGCGGTTCTGGGCTATCTGGCCCATCCCGAGCTAAGCGCGGAGTCGCCATTGGGGGTATCCGGAAACTATGGCCTGCAAGACCAGATAGCGGCACTGCGCTGGATACGCGATAGCATTGCCGAATTTGGCGGAGATCCGGACCGCGTCACGGTGGCGGGAGAATCCGCCGGCGCGCTCAGCGTCCTTTATCTACTGGCTTCCCCCATGGCCAGAGGTCTGTTTCATCAGGCCATTGCACAGAGCGCGTATTTGATTTCCCACCCCGCTTTGACAGAGTCGGAGTGTGGCGAACCGCCCGCCGAGGAACTGGGCGAGCGGCTCCTCCATGCGCTGGGGGTCAGGGATATTCCTTCATTGCGGGCGATGGACGCGATCTCCTTGAGCCGAGCGGCGGCGGAAGCCGGGTACATGCCGCTGGGTAATATCGATGGCCACTGGCTGCCGCGCCAGTTGCTGGATGTGTTCGAGGGTGGCGAACAGTGGCCGGTACCGGTGTTAGCCGGTTTCAATAGCGGCGAGGTGCGCTCGTTACGCTTTCTTCTCCCCGAGCCACCCGTGGATGCCGCCAGTTACCAAGCGGCCATTGAGCGCGGTTATGGAGATCTGGCACACCGCTTCCTTCGCTTCTACCCGGCACGGGATGGTGAGGAAGCGCGTCTCGGCGCTTTGCGCGATGCGCTCTATGGATGGACCGCGGAACGTCTGGGCCGGGCGCAAATGGCGCTCAGGCAGAATGCCTGGCTGTATTTCTTTGATCACGGTTATCCGGCGGCGGACGAGCGGGGGCTGCACGGTTTTCACGCAGCTGAGATTCCCTATGTGTTTGGCTCCGCTGCATTCACCACGCCGAGGTGGCCGCGAATCCCGGACACGGCGGAGGAGCACCGGTTGGCGCGGGCATTGGGGGATTATTGGGCGTCTTTTGTCGCCAGCGGCCAGCCGGCGGCGGAGGGCCAGCCCGATTGGCCGGTCCACGACGAGCACCCCGATGGCTGCTGGCTCCATATCGCGGCGACACCGTGCCCGGCGCGCTGTCCGTTGCCGGGCCGTTTTGAACTGCATGATCAACTGGTGCGTCGGCGCCGCGCCCGAGCAATACCCTGGAACTGGAATGTCGGTATCGCGGCCCCGCCGTGGCCGGCTTGACTATTGGAGAGCCCATGAACGAAGGCGCCATGCAGCGCTACGCGTTGACCCTGAATAAATTTCTTGACCATGCCGCCAAATGGCATCCGCGGGCGGTAGTGGTGACGGCGGCTGGCGATGGCACCGTGGAACGGAGCGATTACGCCACGCTCAGACGGCGGGCGCGGCGAGTGTCGGCGTTGCTGGCGCGGCGCGGTATCGGCAAGGGGGACCGGGTCGCCACCCTGGCCTGGAACAGCCGTGCGCACATGGAGGTCTGGTACGGCATCATGGGGATGGGCGCGGTGTGCCATACTTTGAATCCCAGGCTTACCGCCGAACAGAGCGCTGAGATGGCAAGGCAGTCCGGTGCCACGGTGCTGGTCGCCAGTGCCGATCTGGCGCTGTTGGCTGAGCGTATCGCCAAACTGACTCCGGAGGTGGAGTCACTGTTCATCATCGACGGTGAAGGCCGGTTGCCGGGACTGAACGCGGCATTGGAGGAGGTGGAGGAGGAAGCCGCCGGCTGGGGTGAATTCGACGAGAATCTGGCCTCCGGGTTGTGTTTTACCTCGGGCACCACCGGTGCGCCAAAGGGGGTGCTTTATAGTCACCGTTCCGGTTATTTGCACACCCTGCGTCTATTGCAGGCCGACGTCATTGGGTTGACCTCGGCAGAGACGGTCTTGGTGGCCGTTCCCATGTTCCATGCCAATGCCTGGGGGCTGCCTTTCGCGGCACCGGCGGTGGGTGCGCGGATGGTGCTGCCAGGCCGGTATCTCGATGGCGCCAGCCTGACCCGTTTGATGGCGCGGGAGGGCGTGACGCTGGCGGTAGGCGTGCCAACGGTATGGCTCGGTGTTCTTGATCATATTGAGGAGGAAGGTGGGGAGTTGCCCTCGTTGAAACGTATTTTGGTGGGGGGCGCGCCAATGCCCGCGGCTTTGATGAAGCGATTGGAGCAGCGGCTCGGGGTGGTCGTGCAGACCAGTTGGGGTATGACCGAATTATCCCCTTTGGGGAGCATAACCCCGGTCTCCGAGCCGGAACGCGATGCCGCGTCCGCGGGACGTGTGGCGGTGGGTGTGGATCTGTTGCTTACCGATGAATACGGCACGGCGTTGCCGCGCCAACGTGATGTGGAAGGGCACCTGCGGGTGCGTGGCCCGGCCGTGGTGGCTCAGTATCTGGGCCAGCAGGATTCCGCGCTGGATGCTCAAGGATGGTTTGCCACTGGTGATCTGGCCCGGTTGGACGAAGACGGCCGGCTCACTATCACCGGCCGTGCCAAGGACCTGATCAAGTCCGGCGGAGAGTGGATTAACCCGGCGGAGTTGGAAGCGATCGCCAATGCTTTGCCGCAGATTGCGCAAGTGGCCGTCATCGGCAGGGCCGATCCTCGCTGGGGGGAGCGGCCGTTGCTGGTGGTGGAAACCAAAGCGGATCAAAATATCGAGGACCAGGAAATACTGGACGCCATGCGCGGCCGCGTGGCTTCATGGTGGTTACCCGATTCGGTGGTGCGTGTGGCGCGGATGCCTTTGGCGGCCACCGGAAAGATTGATAAGAAACGCCTGCGCGCGGCTTACGGTCATGTCTGACCGGTCGCGATGGCGTTGCCGAAAAGAGCCTGAACAACGATGACAGCCGGAGAAAATCCCGCCAGCAAGGCGGAGATCAAAGCTCGCCGTAAAGGTCCCAGCCGCGCCGAGAGGCGAGCCGAGATGATCGAAAAAATCATGGATGCGGCGGAATACCTGTTTTCCAAGCATGGTCTGTATGGGGTGACGCTGAAGGACGTGGCACGTCGCATAGATGTTCACCATACACTGATCAATTATTACTTCGACGACAAAAAACAGTTGTTCGATGCGGTTTTCGCCCGGCGGGCGGTGGAAACCAGCGGCCGGCGCATGAAAGCACTGGACGATTACGAACAACAATGCGGTGGCCAGCCCACGGTGGAAGGGGCGTTGCATGCCTATCTGGACACCGATCTGGATACCTACATTCGTGGTGGGGAAGGTTGGCGTAACTATGCTGCGTTCGCGGCGCAGGTGGCCAATACACCCGAATGGGGCGCGGAAATGATGGATCAGCACTTTGATCCGGTTGTGCTCCGGTTGATTGATCTGTTGAAGAAAGCATTACCGGAGGCCAAGGAAGAGGACATCTTCTGGGGTTATCATTTCGTCACCGGCGCGCTGGTGTTGACGCTGGCGCGCACTGGTCGTATCGATAAGCTTTCCGGAGGTATTTGCCGGTCGGACGATTTCGAGTCGGTGAAAAAGCGCATGGCCCGCTTCATGGCCGCAGGGCTGTTGGAGATTTGTGAGGAGAGGCAGTCCGGCCAAGGCTGAACATCCGCGGAGAACAAAAAATCGCCGGGTGCGATTTTGGATGTGGCCTTGGCGACGGCCCGGAGGGTGGCCGCCATGGACGGCGGCCATAAAAAAACCGCACCAGCGGCCCTCATGATGTGGTCGTGCCCGGGGAAGGGTACCCAGGAGAGGGTAGGGCACGGCCAACGCGGACGGCCGGTTGGGAGGCCGTCCAGGCTGGTGCGGTAAAACCGGGAATCC
>JAJUKC010000043.1 GCA_029264995.1 Marinobacter sp.
CGCTGCCATCGGCGAGCGCATTGACGAAATCGTACGCCTGCAGAAACGCATCCAGAACGTGCAGACCGAAGTGGACCTGGACGTGGTCGACATCAAGGAAATCAACCGTCGCGTTTCTATCGGCGAAGCCAAGGCCCGCCGGGCCAAGAAAGAAATGGTCGAGGCCAACCTGCGTCTGGTTATCTCCATTGCCAAGAAGTACACCAACCGCGGCCTGCAGTTCCTGGATCTGATCCAGGAAGGCAACATCGGCCTGATGAAGGCGGTGGACAAGTTCGAGTACCGTCGTGGCTACAAGTTCTCCACCTACGCTACCTGGTGGATTCGCCAGGCCATCACCCGCTCTATTGCGGACCAGGCCCGCACCATCCGGATTCCGGTGCACATGATCGAAACGATCAACAAGCTGAACCGTATTTCCCGCCAGATGCTGCAGGAAATGGGCCGCGAGCCCACACCGGAAGAGCTTGGCGAGCGCATGGACATGCCGGAAGACAAAATCCGCAAGGTGCTGAAGATCGCCAAAGAGCCGATCTCCATGGAAACACCGATCGGTGATGATGAAGACAGCCATCTGGGCGATTTCATCGAAGATATCCAGGCTCTGTCGCCAGTGGATTCCGCCACCGCAGAAGGCCTGCGCGAAGCCACCCGCTCTGTACTGGCCGGCCTGACCGCTCGCGAATCCAAGGTGCTGCGCATGCGCTTCGGTATCGAGATGAACACCGACCACACCCTGGAAGAAGTCGGCAAGCAGTTCGACGTAACCCGTGAGCGTATCCGTCAGATCGAAGCCAAGGCCCTGCGCAAACTGCGCCACCCTTCCCGCTCCGATCACCTGCGCGGCTTCATTGACGACCAGGGCAACGGTTAATCCGCAAGACAGTAGCGGGCGCCACCCCTCGTGGGTATAATGGCGCCCGTTTTCTTTTCCGGGCCTATAGCTCAGTTGGTTAGAGCAGGGGACTCATAATCCCTTGGTCGCTGGTTCGAGTCCAGCTGGGCCCACCATCTCCCAAACTCCTCCCCCAACCCGCACCCAACTCACTCCTGTCCAACTTATTTACACATACACCACCAACCTTCTCTTAAGCACTGTCCAACCCCCTGTTTTATCGTCAAATAATCCTAATGGCACGCACTGTGCTAAATGTTCGACGTAAGTACAGATCGCGGCTTCGCCGCACTGCGTTCAGGGCTTGCCCTGAGAGAAGGTGAAAAATGAAACAGATTACAAAGCAGATAACACACGTTATTGCGGCTCTGGCATTAACCTGGTCTGCTGGGGCTATGGCCCTGATCCTTGGCCCCGCAGACGCCGACAAAACTGTCGACGTAGGCCCCCCCAAATCCAGCGCTTGACGCCGGTGACGTTGCAGCCCTTTTTGGAACGTCCGACCTCACTTTGCTTTACAAGTCCAACTACGAAGGCCCGGAAGAAGGCTCCTACCAATCCTTCTACTCCACCAGTTTCACCGGAGACCCTAACAACGCGGTGATCAGCTGGGATGGCCCGGACTACATTGTGTGCCCTGAGTGCTATCTGGTTGTCAAAGACGGCAACGAGCCACAATACCTGTTCAACATCGGCAGCTGGAATGGCCAGGACGTACTGGATCTTCAGGGCTTTTATCCCAATAAAGGCGCCATTTCTCACGTCGCGATCTTTGGCAAGTCCGTTCCTGTACAGGTTCCTGAGCCAGGAACACTGGGCCTGCTGGGCCTTGGCATTCTGGGCATGCTCACGATCAGAAGAAAGTTACAAAAATCCGCCTGAGTGTCGACATTCTTTACAACCTGCTAAAGCTCCCTCCGGGGAGCTTTTTTGTGCCCGTTCACAAAACCGCAAACATTAAGTAACAGAAATACACAGAAGCCCACCTTTTAAGCCCATGAGTTTTCAGCCGTTTTGGGCAATTCTTGAGGTACGTGGTCATACCGACACCCTGACGTGTCAAAAATGCCAACGTCCCGATCAGACAAGCCTCATACACTAAAACCTGAACAAGCGTACCAGTCCTGAAAGGAATCCCTCGGGACTGAGCACAAAAACAATGAGTGAACGGAGTGTATACATGGTTCTTTCCCCCCGATTCTCAGTACGGGCGGTATCCCTTGCCGTTGCAGCAGTTTCCGCCTCCCTGTCCATGCCTACCAGTGCCAGTATGGGCAACCTGGGCACCAGTTATGGTGTAATGCCGGTCGATGTGGCCACCGCCCAGTCCCTTTCGATGTTCAATGAGCAGGTTTCTGCCACCTACTACAATCCGGCGGCGCTAACCAAAGATCCTCGTGGCGAGCTTACAGCGGGTATCCTTCATTCCGAACAGGAGCTGCGTTCCGACAATCCCAACGCCAGCGGTGACATTGTCTCCGACTCCCCGAGCCAACACGTTTTGATCGGCATGAAGACCAACCTTGGTTCACTCACCCGGTTCGGGCATCCCATCTATCTCGGTTTTATTGCGGGCGTGGAGAAGTACGGTAAGGAAATGCTGGCATTCAGTTCAGAAACCAGCGAAAGCGGACAGTTCCTCCAGTACGGGAAAGAGCCTTTGTTCCTTAACATCGGTGGTGCAACTCCGATCTGGCGCGGTATTTCCGCAGGTGCTTCGGTTCGGGTAACGCTCGAAGCGACCGCTAATCTTGATGCTGTCTCGACGCTGGGCGGCGAAACCAGCCGTGAGCGCCTTGCAGTTAATGCTGAGCCTTCCCTGAAGACCATCCTGGGTACGAACATCGATCTGGGTAGCACATTTTGTCCTGAATCTGACTGTTTCCTGAACGGATGGGAAACGGCGCTGACCTACCGGACGAAGTCGTCGGCCTCAACCACAGTCGACTCCAATATCATCGTGACCCAGACCATCCCGGATCCCGGGCTCAGCCTGGCTGTGACGACCATCGACTCATTCCAGCCTGAAACGATCGCCATCGGCACCCAATACTCGGGTGACGGCTGGCGCATCGGCGGCAGTATCGAACAACAGAACTGGTCGGAACTGGAAGACGAATTCAGCGGCGATTCCATCAAGGACCAGGGTTCCGTAGCTTCCGGAAACCGGATCGGTTTCGACGACGTTCTGATTCCCCGCCTTGGTGCGGAATATCAGTTGAACAAGAACTTCGCCGTTCGTGGCGGTGTTGCCTACGAAGAGTCTCCCCTTAAAACCACCCGTAATCCGGAGCTCAACTACCTCGATACCGACAAACTGGTGGTTGGCCTTGGCATCAGTGCCACTTACGACCGCACCCGCCTCCTGGCCTACCCGGTACGCCTCGACCTGGGCTACCAGTACCAGCAACTGCAGGAGCGCGACTTCACCCTCGTTGACTACGACGGTGACGAAACCAGTGTCACTGCCGATGGTGATATCCACGTATTCAGCGGCTCCATCACCCTGAAGTTCTGAGGAGGCTTGCCATGAAGTACAACAAGACCCTGGCACTGATTCCGGCCATTTTGCTGGCCGCCTGCGGCGGTGGCGACAAACAGACTATTGACGAAAAGCCCAGGCCCGGCGCAATGGTCTATTCCTTCCCGATGGATGGGCAAGCTGATGTCAGCCCGAAAGCCGACATCGTGCTGCGCTTCTCACATCCTATTACCGATGATGAAGCAACCCTGCAGAACAAGATCATCCTGCAGAGTAATGGCCAGTCCCAGCCTTTTACGGTGACATTGATCGATAGCGGCAAAAGTCTGAAGCTTGAGCCCGCTAACCCGCTTGCGACCGGCGAAGAATTCAGCGTGACGTTCCAGGAGCCACTGGCCGCCGAGGGCGGCCGGCAAATCACCACTCCGAACGCGACAGGTGATGACGGTGTCCAGTTCGCAACCCGCGGTGCCTATGCAGGCCTCGCCGAGCTGGCCAACACCGCCGATACCTTCGATATTGCCTGGCAAGTGCCCGCCAGCGACAGCGCGTTCCAGGCCATGAACTTTTCGACCTTCCGGTTTGCCATGACACAACCGGTGCATCCTGAGTGGCAATCACTCGGCGGCAGCATTCAGCTGCTGGACGCCAGTGGTGAAGAAGTTCCGGCCACTGTACTCGTCAAAGGCAACCGCATTACGGTCGACCCCTGCGTGACCCCCGAACCGACGCAGTGCGGCAGCAAGCAGGATACTCTCAATGCAGGTGAAACCTACACCCTGGAGCTGACCAACCTCGCCAGCCTGACGGACAACAGTGAGGAGAACCGCTTCACCGGAGAATTCACCTTTACTCCGAGAGACACCGGGCCGACGGTTGTGTTGCAACAAACTGCCGTAGATTCCGGTAACGGCGAGCTGACCTCTGTGCTTAACGGCCAGGCCCTCAATGCCGTCACGCTCAACTCGGTACTCCAGGGCGAAGCTGGCCCCTCTCAACAAGCCGGGGACCTGTTTGCCGAGCTCGCCTACGCCCCGGCTTTTGACGCTGATGAAGCGCTGCCCCTGCGCATTCCCAAAGGCAGCGTGCTGGAAAGCACCAGCCTGAACGTGCTGGTGGGTGGCAAGGTACAGGTTCTGGATGCCGCGACCGGCGAAGACCAGCAAACCGGTACCATCAAAGTGACCATGCTCTCGGATGCCTCCGGTTACATGAGCCCGAACCAGTACACCGAAGATATCAATGCCCCGCGCCATATCACCCTGTTCATGGACGTTTCCATGAACACGGAGGCAGCACAGCCGAATGCCGCGCTGTCCCAGGATCTGATGGGGGTTGAGCTGCGGGGTATTGCCCTGGTTCAGGACGGCGTTCTGACCATCGACGCCATCGGCATGGTGGAACCAAACCTGCTGGGCCAGGAATACACCGATTCCACCATTGCCTTCCACCTGCAGGCGGCAACCGATGCCGACTCGGTTCTCGATGCAGAAAACCTACGGGAGCTGGATGCCACACCACCCAGCCTGGTGAGCTGGATGCCAGGCCCCGAGAATGCCGTTCCGCCAACCCGTCAGTCCATGCAGCGCCCGGGCGACCCGATCATTCTGTTCTTTGATGAGCCGCTTGATCCGGCGTCTGTCGAGAATGGTGTCGAACTCATTGAAAACGGTGCACCGGTAACTAACCTTCAGGCTCAGTTGGACGGGACAGCGCTTGTGCTTAATCCGCAGGGCGGCTTGAAGCATGGCGTACCGTATTCCGTGTCTGTCGACGGACTTACAGACCTGGCGGGCAACCGCGCGATGGTTTCTCCGTTGAGCTTTGAGCTCGACAGCATTGAAGAAAACGGCAGCCCGGGAAATAAAGGATTCCCCCTGGCGTTGACGACCTACCCTGGCTACCCATGTGAAACCGACTACGAAAACACGCTGGATCTGGAAAACGGCGTATTCGGGAAATGCTGGACCGCCGACGCCAATAACGCCGGTGACGTGTTGCCCATCAGCAAAATGCCGGCGGATCGGCCAATCACGGTCGTGTTTTCCAAGTCTCTCGATCTGGAGTCGGTCATCGTCGGTGAGACCTTTACCGTTCAGGAAATTGCACAGGAAGCAAACGGTGCCATTACCGTTCTGAACCAACAGGTGGCAGGCCGATTAGAGAAGAACAACCAGCGCATCCGGTTCTACCCAGAGCAGCCGTGGCAGGTCGGTGCACATTACCGCTACATTCTGGCTTCCTCGGAACAGAGCGGCACTTGCACTCCCGGACAGTACACGTCAATTTGCGATGAGGACGGCATACCACTGAAAACGGATCTGCTGGAAGGCCTCAATGATGGTGGCGGGGACAATGGCCCTGATAATCTTGAGATCGTATTTACCGGTTCAGAAGCGCGCTCCACAGTCTTCACACCGCTGCGGAATCTGCCGATTCGGGACACCAATTCGAATCTTGCGATTGACTGCGATGACCTCGGCAGCGAATCGTGTCTTGAGCCATTTAATCACCAGGGGAACGATAGTGAAGGCTTTTTGCCCTCAGCAAACGCCGCAAAACTGCTCGTAACCCAGGACCATGCCGAGGATGCCCGGGTTGGTTGTGCGGTTGATGGTGCTGATTGCCCCCGCAAAAAGTTCATCTATCAGACCTACGCTCTGAATACCGAGGTGATTGGACCTACCGTGGATCCCGACACCGGGCGGGACGCCGTCAAAGTGCTGCTTTACCCAACCCAACTGGCGACCACGTCTCTCGACGTTCACCTGTCGTTGCTGAGCACGGTTTCCAGTACCGGGCCCCAGGTTTTGAGGATGCGCTACGCCAAGGACGATCCTGACTGTATGGGAGCATCCTGCGCCAGAAACAGCCTGATTCCGGGTTACATCACCGAGAATGATCAGGGCGAGACGATTTTCAAAACCAAAGCCGAGCTGTTTCTTGATGCCCCCGGGTTGAAGGCAACCGCATCAATTCTCGGAATTCCCACTGACTTGCCACTGACTCACAACCTCTTTGGCTATCCATTCACTCTGGAACTGGAAGGGCGCGTGGTGTTCTTTGATGATGGCCGGATGCAGATCGAACAACGAAACCACAATGTTCCCCACATCGACGTAGAGGCTGTCGCTCTCGAGATCATCAATACGGAAATCCCATTGATCATCCCCGAGCAAGGCGTCTACCTGAATTTTATCTCCAACCCGGTGAAGGAAATTCCGGCTCAGTACGAATAGAACACAGTTACTCAGGTCTACCCTCCTCAGGCCAGTCTCCGGACTGGCCTTTTTTATGGGCCTTTTGGGGCCACAATCACAATCGGTTTTTCATTCCGGGTCGTTTTCCTGATAATCTGGTTGCAATATGAAACCCAACAACAAGAATTCCGGGAGAGCCTGCATGGAAAACGGCGTCCACTACCGCACCTGTCACCTCTGCGAAGCCATGTGTGGCGTTGCCATTGAGGTCAACAACGGCAAGATCACCAGTATCAAGGGCGACGACCAGGATCCTCTGAGCCAGGGCCACATCTGTCCGAAAGCGGTCGCACTCCAGGATCTGCATGAAGACCCGGAGCGCCTGTCGAGGCCGATACGCAAAACTGCCCAAGGCTGGGAAGAGCTATCGTGGGAGGACGCCTTTGACCTGGTTGCCGAGAAGCTTCACGGAATTCGGAAAACCTACGGCCGGAACAGTATCGGGGTCTACCTGGGCAATCCCAATGTCCACAATCACGGCGCCCTGATGACCACCATGCCGTTTTTGCGGGCCATCGGCACTCAGAATCGCTTCTCTGCCACCTCCAACGACCAGCTACCGCACATGCTGGCCAGCCTGGAGATGTTCGGTCACCAGATTCTGTTTCCGATTCCGGACATCGACCATACCGACCTGTTTATCTGTATTGGCGGCAACCCGATGGCCTCAAACGGTAGTCTGATGACCGTACCGGACATCCGGGGCCGCCTGAAAGCACTGCGTCAACGGGGCGGGAAACTCGTGGTGATTGATCCCCGGCGCACTGAAACCGCCCGCCTGGCCGACGACTTCCATTTTATCCGGCCCGGCACCGATGCCTTCCTGCTTATGGCTATGGTGCACACGCTGTTTGAGGAAAACCTGGTGGACGCCGGCGCTGCCGAACGATTGGTGAAAGATGTGGATCTTCTGCGCCTGGCCGCCTTGTCTTTCTCACCGGAAGCGGTAACCAGGCACACCGGCGTTGAGGCTGAGGCCATCCGGCAGCTGGCGCGACAGCTGGCCAAAACCCCACGGGCCGCCCTGTATACCCGAATGGGCACCAGCACCCAGGCGTTTGGCGGCACCACCACGTGGCTGGCCTACTGCCTCAATATCCTGACCGGTAAGCTGGATGTACCCGGTGGCGTGCTGTTTACCCAGCCGGCGGTGGACCTGGTGGCACTGGGCGCCATGTCCGGGCAGCGCGGGCATTTTGGCAAGCGGCACAGCCGGGTTCGAGGCCTGCCGGAATTTGCGGGAGAGTATCCGGCCAGCACCATGGCCGATGAAATGCTTACACCGGGCGAAGGTCAGGTCCGTGCCTTTGTGACCGTGGCCGGCAACCCTGTGCTTTCAAGCCCCAACGGCCAGCGACTGGAGTCAGCCCTGGAGGGGCTCGATTTCATAGTGTCTGTGGATTACTACCTGAACGAAACCACCCGCCATGCCGATGTCATTCTGCCGCCAACGGCGGCCCTGGAACGCAGTCACTATGATCTGATCTTCAGCCAGTTCGCCGTACGCAACGTGGCCAAATACAGCGAGGCCCTGTTTCCGGCAGCGGACGACGCCCGGCACGACTGGCAGATTCTGCTGGAGCTGGCACACCGTCTGGAAAAACAACGCAAAGGCGGGCGCCTACCCATGCGCTCGGAAATGGGCTGGCGAGCGTTTAAAAAACTCGGGCCGGATCCCATTCTGGACCTGCTCCTGCGCACGGGCCCCTACGGCGCCGATGCCGGCCCGGTGCGCCCTCTGGCCCAAACCGCCATCGAACTGGTGATGGACATTCTGCCGGAGCGTAACCCCCTCAAAGGCCTTGCCCGGTTGAGCCCGCTGAACCGTCGTTGGGACGAATTGCCCAAAGGGCTGTCGCTGTCTGCTCTGAAAGCCGCGCCGAATGGCATCGACCTCGGCCCTCTGCAGCCGGCATTGCCCGAGCGTCTGTTCACCCGCGACGGCCTGATCCAGATGGCCCCTCGCCGGTATCTGGCGGATGTGGAGCGTATGCAGACCACCCTGGAATCTGCGCCCGCTGGCGGCCTGCTGTTGATTGGCCGCCGCCATGTACGCAGCAACAACTCGTGGATGCACAACAGCCAGCGTCTGGTGAAAGGCAAAGGCCGCTGCACCCTGCTTATCCACCCGGACGATGCCAGCAAACGAGCGTTGAACCCCGGAGATCATGCCGAGGTTTCGGTTCAGGGGCGAGACGTGGTGATCCCGGTGGAAATCACCGAAGACATTATGCCGGGAGTGGTTTCCATTCCTCACGGTTGGGGCCACCATCGCTCGGGCACCGGCCAATCGGTGGCGTCGTCTCACGCCGGGGTCAGCATCAACGATCTGCTGGATGATGCCCTGGTGGATCCGGTTTCGGGAACCTCGGTCTTGAACGGCCAGGCGGTTGATGTCAGAGTCTGGCAACCTGAACCTCAACAGAAACCGGCCTGACAGTGGCCTCTTGAACAAACGGGAGTGAAACCATGCCCAGAGGGCTGCAATTGGTCTTTATTGCCATCGGGCTGGTTATTATCGGTGCGTTACTGGTGTATATCTGGCGCCAATCCAGGCTGCTGTCTGAACAGCGGCTGCGCCAGAAAAAAACCGAGGAGTTTCAGGCCCGGCGCCGGGACGAGATGATTGAAAGCATCCGGATTATTGCCATGGCGGTGGAGGAAGACCAGGTTGAATATTCCGAGGCTTGTCTGAGATTCAAGGGCCTGCTGGATTACCTGGCCCCGGAACTACTGGCGAAGCCCCCCTTCCAGGTGTTCCAGACGGTGCACGACAAGATTCAGCATATGCCCACGCACCAGGCGAGGAAGAATACCAATTCCGCAACGATCCGGGAAATGGACAAAGAACGGTTTGCGGTGGAAAGGGAGCATTCCGATGAGATCCGCCGGGCTGCCACTGCAATCCGCCATCATCGCTTTGACTGAAGCCTGCATTTTGTAACTTTTTGTTACTGGACGGACGCCCGCCTCAAAAATATGTCAAAGCAAATCAATAGCTTTGAGCCCCAAGAGAAACTGACACCATGCTCATTTATGTAATCTGCATGCCGTCGCCTTTCCTTTTCCCGGAGCTTGTCTAAATTTAAAAACAGGAGGCCGCTCCCACCACACTGGATCAGCCTCCCCGTTGTTTTCTCCTGACAAGTTTGGACGACTCTGCAACAAGCGGGTGAACTTGCCGGCCTCAAAGGCCGGCCCTTTTTTATCCGCCCTGGCTCATCATCCCGGCCATGGCCATAATGCTGCCTTTGCGGCTGACCAGCTCATCAAACTGTTCCTGAACCAGTTCCCTGTCCAGGCCGAGCTCATCATAAACGGCCTGTGTTGCCGGCTCACCTGCGCCCAAGGCAACACCTCGTTCCGTCAGTAACTGCCGTCCCAGCCACAATAAACGAGCATAAACACTGTGGGGACCGTCATAGGAAGGATTCTTCTGGTAACGAATGGCCAGTGTTACTTCGTCCGGCATACCCCAGTTTTCCATCAACTGAGCGGCAATCTGCTCCCGGGTGATACCCAGCAGGTAATGCTCGATGACACTGGAATCAATGTGCGGGTTCACCTCGAGCGACCGGCAGACCAGCTTGAAATGCGGCGGGAACACCTGCGCCAGCACCAGATGCCCGAAGTTGTGGAGCAAACCGGCCAGGTAGGCGAGGCCGAACAGTGGCCTCTGCCCGCGAGGCATCATGCTCGCGAGAATACCTGCAGACTGAGCCTGCCAGATGGCCTGTTGCCAGTAATCCACATAGCCGTCCGGATGATCCTTCGGGTGTTTCAGGGCACGCCCCAGCGCCAGTCCCATGGCCAGGTTCATCACCAGATCAAAGCCCAGTACCCGCGACACCGCATCGTGGACGGAGCGCACCTGTCCCGCGGCGGCATAAAATGATGACGATGCCCAACTCACCACCTGGGCAGCCAGGCTCGGGTCGCTCTCCACTACATCAACCAGATCCCCCATCACCGCATTGGGGTTTACGCGCAGGTGAATAATGCGCTGAGCGGTTTCCGGCAAGGGCGGCAGCTCCAGCGTATCCTCCAGGCGCTGCTGAATGCGCAAGCCGGTGAACTTTTTGATGGCGGAATGCAACTGGTCACGGTCGGCGGCATGATTGTCGAGATTGACGGAGATATCTGCGGTATCCACCGCAAAATCGTGTCGGTCAGCCTTTGCGGTCAACTGGCGGAAATCCTCGCCCGGCATCATCAGGCCAAGATCCTGCTCCCCCAACTCCAGCGCCACCGCCTCAAGTTCATCCACCCGCCGGTCGACCACGGTCGGCCAACCGGTAAGCGAGGGCAGCGCCGGTAACTCCTGAAGCCCGGCTTTCTGCCGGACCCGAACCTGCTCGCGCCGCTGCATCATTCTCAGATCCCGCCCCAGGCGCTTGTTCAGGGCTTCCAGGTCGAGCATATCGTTGCGGCGGCAGATGGCCTGCAGATTACCTTGATCGTCACTGAGCAGTACCATGCGGAGCAAATGGCCGGTATCAATCTGGCTTACGCTCCGGAACGACACACCGGGGGCGTTGTCACCAAGTGCCTGCTGTACCACAACAGGAAGTTCCATAGCATTCTCCGGACAAAGGTTATCCATCAGTTTTCATGCATTTTGCAGTCATTAACGCGACATTAACAGGCCAATATCGGCCACGGGCACCTGCGTTATGGAATCCATGATCAACACTATACGTCGCCATAACGAATTTTCTCACCCAGCCAACGTCTTATAAGCGCTGAGACTACCCGAGGCTCCCTCATCAGGCTCGGCGCCATTTCACGAATGGGTTCAATCCAACCCTTGTCGCGCTCAAAATCGGCAAGACGAAACTGCATCAGGCCGGTCTGGCGCGTGCCCAGCACTTCTCCCGGGCCCCGAATTTCAAGATCCTTTTCGGCTATAAAGAAGCCGTCCTGACTGTCCCGCAGCGCCTGCAATCTGGCCTTGCCGTTGTTGGACAGGGGCGGGTGATACATCAGCACACAGAAACTGGCCTGTTCACCGCGCCCAACCCGGCCCCGCAACTGGTGTAACTGCGCCAGCCCGAGCCGCTCCGGGTTCTCAATAATGATCAGAGAGGCATTGGGCACGTCCACGCCGACCTCGATCACCGTGGTGGCCACCAGCAAATCCAGTTCGCCGTTTTTGAAGCGCTCCATTACCTCGGCTTTTTCCTGGGCTTTCAGGCGGCCATGCACAAGGCCAATGGCCAGGTCCGGCAAACGCTCAGTCAACTCCTGAGCGGTCACTTCCGCCGCCTGACACTGCAACGCCTCGGATTCCTCGATCAGGGTGCAGACCCAATAAGCCTGCCGCCCTTCCCTACAGGCCTTACGTACTCGCTCAATGATGTCGTCCCGGCGGCTCTCCGGCAGCACAATCGTTTCGATGGGCTTGCGCCCCGGCGGCAGCTCATCAATCACGGAGGTATCAAGGTCGGCGTACGCGCTCATGGCCAGGGTTCGCGGTATGGGGGTCGCCGTCATGATCAACTGGTGTGGTGCCAGGGCTCCGCCAACCCCTTTCTCTCTCAGGGCCAGCCGCTGGTGCACGCCAAACCGGTGCTGTTCGTCGACAATCACCAGTGCCAGTCGCTGGAATACCACGTCATCCTGAAACAGGGCATGGGTACCAATGGCAATCTGCGCACGGCCCTCGGCGACCGCACTCAACGCTGCCTGTCGGGCTTTGCCTTTCACCTTCCCCGACAACCAGGCCAGCTCCACACCCAATGGCTCCAGCCAATTGCGGAAGTTCTGATAGTGCTGCTCCGCCAGAATCTCTGTAGGTGCCATCAGGGCAACCTGGGCGCCGGCTTCAATGGCTTGCAGGGCCGACAAGGCGGCAACCACGGTTTTACCCGAGCCGACATCTCCCTGAACCAGGCGCAGCATCGGCACCGGCTGGCTCAGATCCTGCCGGATATCGGCCATAACGTGGCGCTGGGCACCGGTAAGGCTGAACGGCAGCTGCTCCAGAAATCGCTCGACCCGATCTCCCGCTGGCAGTAACGGCAAGGCCTCCCGGGCCTGAATCTGCTCCCGCACCTGCAACAGGCTAAGCTGATGCGCCAGCAGCTCTTCCATCACCAGCCGCTGCTGAGCCGGGTGTTTTCCTTCGACCAGCAGATGCACCGGGGCGCCGGCCGGGGGCAAATGCACCAGGCGAACAGCCTCGGTTATGCCGGGCAACTGGTAGTCCGCCAGCAGTGCCGGGGGCAGCCAGTCCTTGATGGGGTAGCGATCCAGATAGCTCAGGGCCTGCTGACACAGCCCCCTGACCCTGGGCTGTTGAATGCCCTCGGTCAGAGGATACACCGGCGTGAGCGTCGCCTGTTCGGCCGGCGGCATGGGAGGTGGATTGGTCTGGTATTCCGGATGGTAGAATTCGTAACCAGCCCGGCCCGGTCGCACTTCGCCGAAACAGCGCACTCGTGTGCCTTCAGCAAGCTGGTTTTTCTGGGCGGCATTGAAGTGAAAAAACCGCATCACCAGAAAACCGCTGTCATCCCGCAACGTCACCTGCAGGCTGCGCCGGCGGCCCATCACCAGATCGGCCTTCATGACCTCACCTTCCACCACAGCAATATCGCCGATACGCAGGCTACCCATGGGCACTACGCGGGTGCGGTCTTCATAACGGTAGGGAAGATGGAACAGGAGATCCTGAATGGAGTGGATGCCCAGCCTGGCAAGTTTTTCCGCCAGGGCGCTTCCTACGCCCTTGAGCTGGGTTACCGGGATGTCATCCAGTGACGTCATACGGCCCTCAGGCTCTTTCGGCAACCGCCGGTGTGTCGGTTTTGGCTTTTTCAATTACCCGGCACTGGCTCGCCGCCAGCGACAGTACGTCTATGGCCTTCGGCCGGGGGAAGGTTACCCGCCAGGCCAGCGCCACGGTTCGGAAAGGCACCGGCGCTGCAAAGGGGCGCACGGCAAGGATATCTTCCTGGTATTTGATGGCGGTGGCGGCCGACAGCGGTAGTACCGTGATTCCCAGGCCGGAGGCCACCATGTGCCGGATGGTTTCCAGCGAACTGCCTTCGGTCACCAGCTCCGGTCTGCCGTTGTCCGCCCGTTTGGTGATGGCATCCACCAGAGGCGGGCAGGATTCCAGCACCTGATCCCGGAAACAGTGGCCTGGCCCCAGCAATAACAGCTGTTCATTGGCCATCTCTTCGGCCGTTACCTGTTCTTTCTCTGTCAGCGGATGATCCGCAGGCAGCAGCACCACAAACGGCTCATCGTAGAGTGGCAGGGTTACCACCTCCGGCTCTTCAAACGGCAGGGCAATAATGATGGCGTCCAACTCTGAGTGCCGCAGTTTCTGGCGCAGGTTGGCGGTGTAATTCTCTTCTATGTACAGGGGCATTTCCGGCGCGGCACGGCGCAGTTCCGGCAACAGATGCGGGAACAGGTAGGGCCCGATGGTATAGATAGCGCCCACTTTCAACGGGGAGTTGAGCTGATTTTTGCCGTCCTGGGCCATATCCTTGATCACGCCCACCTGGTCCAGAACCCGCTGGGCCTGCTCGATGATACGCTGGCCAACTTCTGTCACCCGAATACTGCTTTTGCTGCGTTCGAACAAGGGGATACCGAGCTCATCCTCCAGCTTTTTAACCGCTACGCTGAGGGTTGGCTGGCTAACGTGACAGCGCTCTGCGGCGCGGCCAAAATGCCTTTCCCGGGCAAGCGTAACAACGTATCGTAACTCGGTGAGGGTCATGGTGAGCTCCGGTTGGCGTACTCAGGTCGAAGTTTCACTTACTTTATCAGCCAAAGGATAAGGATTGAAATTGTCTATGGCAATGACTGATGACAAGCAAAAGGCACAAATTCTGGTGGCGGGCTGCGGCAAGCTCGGCGGTGACATTGCTACGGTTCTGCTGGAAGCCGGAGACGTATACGGGCTGCGCCGCAATCCGGATCGGGTCCCCCCGGGAGTAACCGGAATCGGAGCGGACCTGACCCGCCCGGAATCAATGGCCGGCAAGCTTCCGGACCACCTGGATCTCGTCATCTATTGTCTGACGCCATCCAGCTATGACCAACAGGGTTACCATCAAGCCTATGTCACTGGCCTCCAGAACTTGCTAAGCGCCATCGGCGAGCAATCCCTCAAGCGACTGATCTTTATCAGCAGCACCAGCGTCTTCGCCCAGAACGATGACAGCTGGGTAGATGAGAGCAGCCCCGCCGATCCGGACCGGTTCACCGGTCAACAAATCCTGCAGGGTGAAAGCACCGCCCTGAACAGCGGGTACCCAGCCACTGTGATTCGCTTCAGCGGCATTTATGGCCCCAGCCGTCAGCGCTTTCTTGAGGAAGTCCTGGAGGGCCGCATGAACCCCCAACCACCCGCGCCTTTCAGCAATCGCATCCACGAAGTGGATGCCGCCAACGCCGTGGCATGGCTTGCGCAAAAAGCTCTGAAGGGGGATGACCTGGAGCCATTGTACGTGGCCAGTGATTGCGAGCCGGTTCGACTGGATGAGGTGGTTGATTGGGTGCGGGCTCAGGTGCCGTGCAAAGCCCCGGTGGAAGGCGCCCGTAAAGGCGGACGGGCCGGTAGCAAGCGCTGCAGTAATCGAGAACTGCTGGAGAGTGGTTTTGAATTCCGGTACCCCGACTATCGGGCGGGGTACCGGGAGATGATCAGCAAGCTCTGACGCTTAGCTAAGCACCATAACGGCTTCCATTTCCACCGGCACACCTTTCGGCAGCGCGGCTACACCCACGGCGGCGCGTGCCGGATACGGCTCCTGGAAATAGGTGGCCATGATCTCGTTGACGGTGGCGAAGTTGGCCAGGTCCGTCATGTAGATACTCAGTTTGACGATGTCCTTGAGCTCGCCACCGGCCGCTTCGCACACGGCTTTCAGGTTCTCGAACACCTGACGGGTCTTGGCGGCAAAGTCGCCCGCCACCACTTCCATGGTTTCCGGGTCCAGCGGAATCTGGCCAGACAGATACACGGTGTCTCCGGCTTTAACAGCCTGGGAGTAGGTACCAATCGCCTGAGGGGCGTTTTCGGTCTGGATAACAGATTTGTTGGTCATGACCTGCAATTTCCTCTTTTCCAAAACGCCAATCGTCACCTTTGGGCGTGGCCACTGTCAACCACGCGAAGGTCTCAGTGCCGGACCCGGCCGATATGGGTCACCGCACGAATGTTCCGGACCCGGCGCATCACCCGCGCCAGATGCTTGCGGCCATTCACGTGCACCACCAGGCTGACGATGCCGAAGCGCGCGTTCTGGTCTTCCACACTGATGCGCTCGATGTTACCGTCTGCCATGGCAACGGCGTTCGCTACTTCGGCAATCACCCCGCGCTGGCGCTCCAGTTCAACCCGAAGCTCCACCGAGAATTCATCGGTAATGTCCTTGGCCCACTTCAGGTGGGTCAGCCGGGCACGGCCCTCATCGTCCTCCGGCAGGCGAGAACAGGTGTCTGAATGAATCACCATGCCATTGCCGGAGTCCATCACGCCGACCACCGGGTCCCCCGGAATGGGCTTGCAACAATTGGCAAAGCGCACCAAGAGCCCTTCGGTGCCGCGAATGGTAACGGCGCCCTGCTTGCTGTCCGGGGCATTTTCCAGGTTGGCCGGGGCGTCCAGCACTTCATTGCCGGACACCAGCTGACGAGCCACCAGATAGGCCATACGGTTACCCAGGCCAATGTCGCTGATCATATCATCAAAGCTGTTGACCTGGTTATGATTAACCACCGCCTGCTTCTGGGCATCGCTGATATCCGACAGCTTGGCACCAAAACCCTTGAGCGAGCGTTTGAGCAGGGTCCGGCCCAGCTCCATGGACTCGGCCCGTTTACGGGTTTTGAGTACATGCCGGATACTGCTTCGGGCTTTGCCGGTCACCACGAAACTGAGCCAGGCAGGGTTCGGGCGGGCGCCCGGTGCGGTGATGATTTCTACGGTCTGCCCGCTTTGCAGCGGTTGGCTCAACGACGCCAGATTGCGATTGATGCGACACGCCACAGAGGCGTTACCGATATCGGTATGGATTGCATAGGCGAAGTCCACCGGAGTCGCACCGCTCGGCAGCTCCATAATCCGGCCCTTGGGCGTAAACACATAAATCTCGTCCGGGAACAGGTCGACCTTGACGTGTTCGATGAACTCCATGGAATCATCTGCGCGTTCGCGCATTTCCATGAGCCCCTTCACCCAGCGATCCACCCGGGATTGATTGATGGTGGTCACGCCGGAGGCTTCGTTCTTGTACATCCAGTGGGCGGCGATACCATTGTTGGCAATGTGCTCCATCTCCTCGGTCCGGATCTGGATCTCGATGTTCACGTGCATGCCGAACAGGGTGGTGTGGATGGACTGATAGCCGTTTGCCTTGGGCATGGCAATGTAATCCTTGAAACGCCCGGGCAGTGGCTTGTAGAGACTGTGCACGGCACCAAGTATGCGATAACAGTTATCCTCGGTATCCGTGATGATCCGGAACGCATACACGTCCATGATTTCATGGAAGGATTTCTGCTTGAACTTCATCTTGTTGTAGATGGAGTTCAGGTGTTTCTCCCGCCCCAGAATGCGGCCCGGCAGCCCACGCTCCTCCAGTTTTTCCTGCAGCTTTCCCCGGATGTCTTCAATGATCTCCCGGTGACTGCCACGAAGCTTCTCCACCGCCTTGGAAATGTACTTGGCGCGCATGGGATAAAGCGAGGAAAAGCCCAGATCTTCAAGCTCGGTACAGATGGAATGCATGCCCAGGCGATTAGCAATGGGCGCATAGATATCGAGGGTTTCAGTGGCGATACGCAGGCGCTTCTCGTACGGCATGGGGCCAAGGGTGCGCATGTTGTGCAGGCGGTCCGCCAGCTTGACCAGAATTACCCGAATATCCTTGGCCATGGCCAGGGTCATCTTCTGGAAGTTTTCCGCCTGGGCTTCAGCCCGGGAGCGGAATTCAATCTGGGTCAGTTTGGAGACACCATCCACCAGTTCGGCCACATCGTCTCCGAACTGCTCCGCCAGCGCGTCTTTCGGAATACCGGTATCTTCAATGACATCGTGCAGCATGGCGGCCATCAGACTCTGATGGTCAAGCCTAAGGTCGGCAAGAATTCCGGCCACAGCCAAGGGGTGGGTAATATAACGGTCGCCGCTTTTGCGCATCTGGCCTTCGTGGGCCTGCTCGGCGTAATAGTAGGCCCGTCGCACCTGATTGATGCGATTGGTATCGAGGTAGGAACTGAGCTCTCTGGCCAGCTCTTCTACCGTTGCCTCTGCTGCGACCACCGCGCCTCCATCTTTCTCAGTGTACCGGGGACAAAAAAGCCCGAATGCATGCATCCGGGCTTCCATTGTCCTTCCTGGCAGGTTCTATAGTTACACTATAAAACTGCGGAGGCAGATTTCAATGCTTCTCAGTTACCAGCACGTATTTTTACGCATCACCGGCAACCGGACGAACTCAGTCGTCGTCTTCTTCCAGCAGAAGATCGCGGGTCACCTTGCCTTCTGCAATTTCACGCAGGGCAATAACGGTCGGCTTATCATTCTCTTCCGCAACCATCGGCTCGGCACCCTTGGTGGCGATCTGGCGGGCGCGCTTGGTGGCCAGCATGACCAGCTGGAAGCGGTTATCTACGTTTTCCAGACAATCTTCAACGGTAACTCGTGCCATTATCTTCCCCGAACAAAAAGAATCACTGATTTAGCAGACCGCGTAGTTTACTGGCCCCGGCTCAATTTGTATACAGTGAAAACCACCATCACCTGTGAGCGGACAAGCTCTGAAGCAGCTCACCGTGGCGAACCTGCTGGGTGGCCATTTTCAGGCGCTGACTGCGGACAATGGCCAGCAGATCGGCCAGCGCCACGGCAAAGTCATCGTTGACCACCAGGTAATCGAACTCGACCGCGTGCCGGCACTCTTCCTCCGCCTCCGACAGGCGCCGCTCGATAACTTCCGGTGCGTCAGTACCACGGCCAACAAGCCGCTGGCGCAGGATCTCAGCCGAGGGCGGCACAATAAAAATGCTCACACACTCCGGAATCAGCCGGCGCACTTGCTCTGCGCCCTGCCAGTCAATCTCCAGAATCACGTCCTGCCCGGTTGCCAGGGTTTCCCGCACCCACACCTGGGAGGTGCCATAGTAGTTGCCGAAAACATCCGCATGTTCCAGGAAATCACCCCGGGCAATCATGGCCTCGAACTCATCCCGGCTGACGAAGTGATAGTTCACGCCATCCTGCTCGCCGTCGCGCATCGGGCGAGTGGTGTGGGATACCGACACCCCCAGCCGGGAATCCTGACGGAGCATTTCCGACACGAGGCTGGTTTTGCCCGCGCCGGAAGGAGCGGAAATCACAAACAGGGTACCCTGCCCACCGGCCTGCTTCATGGCTTGAAGACTCCTGAACAACAGTTTGCGGCCAACACGCATGGCCAGAAAGCGGCAAATTATACGGGGTTTGACTTATCTCCGCATCCCGGCGCGGGTTCAGCTGTTAGTATGGCGACAAACACCCACAGCAAACGGATACCGCCATGGCAAAACTCCTGATCATCATGGACCACCACCATAAAGACCAAACGGCCCTCGCACGCGGCGTGGCGCTGGCCCGGGCAACGGGCGCAGCGGTGGAGGTCGTGGCGTTTGTGCATGAATACCTGGACGCCCTGCCGGGCGACCCGGAGGTACAGAACCGGGCCAAGAAGGCGCTGATGGACCTTCGCCAGAAATGGCTGGAACAGATGCTGGCGCTGGCCGACTGCAATGACCTGAAGATCAGTGCACGAACCGTCTGGGAAAAGCAGATTCACCTGTGGGTC
>JAJUKC010000143.1 GCA_029264995.1 Marinobacter sp.
ACGGGGCTACCTGCGAACCGAGCTGCCGCAACACAAGCACTTTGTTTTGTTGCGAATGAGCAATGGCGCCATGGTGCCGATGCCGCTGCTGACCGACACCCTGATCGTCGATACCGAAACCATGGAGCTGCATGTGACCCACCGGATTTCTATTCCCGAGGGGACGCCGGTACGCGTGATCGAAGCCCGGTTTGAGACCGATCCGGAAGTGCCGCTGGTGAAGGTGGATCAGGCCGGGATCGAAGTGGAGGAAACCACGGATGGCGGATGATTACATCGCCCGCAAGCAAGGTGGCTGGAAGGTAGTGAGCCTGGCCCCGGATGTTTGCAAGACGCCCATGGGCAGCAGCACGCCGCCGGTGCCGTACCCGGTCACCGCCGAGCTGGCACAGAGCGGCAAGACCGCGGCCACGGTGCGTGCCAACGGCCATGAATTGGTGCTGTTCGACGCCAGCCTGGTATCGAAAACCCTGGGTGACGCTGCTGGCAGTGCCAAGGGCGTGAAGAGTGGTACGGTGGGGGCGGCGAGCTGGCCGAAGGGACGCAGCAGCAGTGTCTTCGTACAAGGCAAACCGATTGTCCGCCACGACGACGAGTTCTGGATGAACGGCAGCCATGGTGGCAATTGGACCATCGCCGAGCTATTGAAAGTGTTATGTCCCAAGGATAAGGACGTGGTGGACGATCTGGCCGAGACCGATGTCTACATTGCCGACGACATCTACTATGACGACCTTATCTACGACGGCAGCCAATGGAATGTTGATCGCTTTCCTGGCGGTGGCTCCTGGGGTGGTGATTCGCTGTTGATGCTGGCGACCGGTTCCGCACAGGCCGCCGCGACCACCGCCTATCACGAGTTGATACACAAACATCAGGACCCGTCCATGAGCTGGCAGGCGATGGAAGAAGATGCCTACTACAGAACCGAGGCGTGGGCCATTGAACGAGGGATGCCAGCCCCGAACATCGACGGGTTCGAGTTCCGGACCACCAACGCGGATGGCGCGCTCGTGCCGAACCGTGATGACATCGAGCGATTCGTACAAGAGACTTATCCTATTCCGGCGGATCCAAACGCGGCTTTTCCGGTGGGAGTGAACGCTTCCGGTGATGTGCAATTGAGCGATGGCACGACGCGGCCACCAGAGAGAGGAGACCGCATAGCGGGACAGGAGGAGACGGCCCGTAAAAGGAAAGTACCTCGCTCGGTATGGAAGTGCCCGGGTGAAAGCGACACCCCGCCCGAGGAGGGATGAATATGCTCAGGGCCATGGAGCGTTGCTCGTTTTTGTTGAGTCTCTTGTGCCTGACCGCCTTGACTCAGGCCTGTGTTGGAAACAACAACGGAAATAACAGCGGGCAGCCCCCGCCAATGGATACCACCATGACCAGTATCGAAGTGAACACCGCCGATGGCGTCCACCCGCTCACCATGGCGGATTTGGAAGCGCTTAAAGCAAACCTGATTGAAGTCCTGTCGGAAAAAAAGCCGGAGCAGGACTACGGTTTCCTGATTGGCGAACTGCGAGATCATTCCGCGCCCATGATCAGTGAAGACGGCGTGGCCAGAATAGGCGGTTGGCGCCTCACTGAGATTTCCGGGAGGCCGGTGTTCGAACGGCAACAGATGCCGCGGGCGCCGATGATGCGTTTTTTCCATGCGCCGATTGCCTTGGATGAAAATGGTCGCTGGCGAATCACGGATGTCATCATCGTCAAGGTGCGGGGCCGATAAGTACCGGGACCGGAACGGTTATGGGAAAGGATGCCGGAGATGGATGACGTAATCGTTTTGGATCCGATAACAATCTACGCGGGGCGGGAACTGCCGAACGGAGATTGGCTGCATGTGAACCCCAGAACCGAAGGGGTTCTCATGGAAGTGTTCCCGGCGGATGAAACCATTGAAACGCCGTTGTCCCGGGAGCTGCTCAGCTATGATGACTATGCGGCCTATCGGGAGGCGCACCCGGAACTGGATCTGCCGGAGTTCGAACCGCCGGACGAGGAAGAAGAGCAAGCGCCTATTGGCCGCCAGAATCGCTCCATTCAGAGCCACGGCGGTGGCAACACCATAGGGCGAGTGGTCGGCGAAACCGGCGCCACTCCGGGACCGGCCAGGGAGGCCAACCCTCCGCTGGAGCCGGAAACCGAACAGGAAGAAGGGTTCTGGTCCCGGAACGGTGAAGGCATTATGGATGGCACCCAGTTGGTCCTTGATGGCGCGGGCCTGATTCCCGTGGTCGGAGAGGTGGCCGACGGTATAAATGCCCTGGTCAGTTTGGCGCGCGGCGATTATGCCGGTGCCGCTCTGTCCGCCGCCGCAATGATTCCCT
>JAJUKC010000021.1 GCA_029264995.1 Marinobacter sp.
GAGCAGCCTGATTGATCGCCCGAACGCACCGGAGAGCGAACAACCCAAGGCAGGTAAGCCCATTTCCACCAGTTCGGAATGGACCTTCGAACTGATCCAGAAATACGACGAGGAAATTGCCAAATGCGCCGCCGAATTCGGGCTGGACACCTACCCGAACCAGATTGAAGTGATTACCGCCGAGCAGATGATGGATGCCTACAGCTCCGTCGGCATGCCGGTGGGCTACCATCACTGGTCCTTCGGCAAGCAGTTCCTGCAAACCTCCAAGGGCTATCAGCGGGGCCAGATGGGCCTGGCCTATGAGATTGTGATCAACTCCAACCCCTGCATCGCCTACCTGATGGAGGAGAATACCCTGCCCATGCAGGCCCTGGTGATTGCCCACGCCAGCTACGGCCACAACTCCTTCTTCAAGGGCAACTACCTGTTCCGCACCTGGACCGATGCCAGTGCCATCATCGATTACCTGGTGTTCGCCCGCCACTATGTGTCGGAGTGTGAGGAGCGCTACGGCGTGGATGCCGTGGAAGAAATTCTCGACTCCTGCCATGCCCTGATGAACTACGGCGTTGACCGCTACAAGCGCCCTGCCCCGATTTCTGCCGCCGAGGAAGCCCGCAGGCAGAAGGAGCGGGAAGAATACGAGCAACGCCGCATCAACGATCTGTGGCGAACCATTCCGAAAGCGGAGGACGACGGGGACCCGATTAGCCGCCGGCCCCGGTACCCGGAAGAGCCTCAGGAGAACCTGCTGTACTTCATCGAGAAGAACGCGCCGTTGCTGGAAACCTGGCAGCGGGAGCTGGTTCGCATCGTGCGGAAGCTGGCCCAGTATTTCTACCCCCAGCGCCAGACCCAGGTGATGAACGAAGGCTGGGCAACCTTCTGGCACTACACGCTGCTGCACCGGATGTACGACAAGGGGCTGGTGAACGACGGCTTCATGCTGGAATTCCTGCAAAGCCATTCCGCCGTGGTGTACCAGCCCCCCTTCAACAGCCCCTGGTATTCCGGTCTCAACCCCTACACCCTGGGTTTCTCCATCTTCACCGATCTTCGCCGCATCTGTGAAAACCCCACCGATGAGGATCGGGAATGGTTCCCGGACATTGCCGGTAAAGACTGGCTGGAGACGCTGCATTTCGCCATGCACAACTTCAAGGACGAGAGCTTTATTCAGCAGTTCCTGTCACCCAAGGTGATGCGGGATCTGAAGCTGTTCGCCATCGAGAACGACGACCGGGAAGACCACTACACCGTCACCGCCATTCACGACGACCCCGGCTACCGGGTTCTACGGGAAAAACTGGCACGGCAATACAACCTCAGTTACCGGGAACCAAACATCCAGGTGTGGAGCGTGGATATCCGCGGTGATCGTTCGCTCACCCTGCGCCACATCCCGGTAGACCGGGTGCCACTGGGCCAGGAAACCGACGAAGTGCTGCGGCACGTACACCGGCTATGGGGCTTTGATGTGCATCTGGAGAGCGTGGATGAAGGCACCCTGGTTGAAGAGCATCACTGCCCGCCGCGGGCCGTAGACGATGAGTGAGACGGAAAGCGGCTTTGTTTGCCGGCGATAAACGATCACTCAGGGTGGTGAGCAAAAACACCGGCAGCCAGCCCTCGGACGCCGGCAACTGAACATCTCGTTCCAATATCCGAAGTTGTCGTTTACCTGCCCGTACCAGCCGGAATACACCCGTTTGAAGCGCGAATCGCCAGTCACGGGCGAGGCTGTCGAGGATTTCGCTCAGGGGCTTGATACGGCCGGCTTTCACCTCGGGGTGCAGGCACCGCACCGGTAATTCCGGTCAACACCACCAGCACCGCCGTGAGCGACGGCAAACCGCCGATCTTCTCGGAAATGCCCATAGCCACCGGCGCTGTTGCCGATTTTGGCGCCAGCGACATCTGGATCTCCAGAGAGCCCCCCAACAACCTTGCCAGGCCCACCGAAGTGCCAGCAGCAATAACCACCCCACTGATCAACGATATCGCGACCGGCAACCAGAGTTGACGAAGCTGGCGAAACTGCTGGTACAGCGGAACCGCCAGCGCCACCGTTGCCGGCCCCAGCAAAAAATGCACAAACTGGCCGCCTTCAAAGTAATCGCTGTATGAGGTGCCCGTTGCCAACAACAGGAGAATCAGCATCGCCACCGAGGTTACGACTGGATTGGCCAGCGGGTTGGAATTCGTTTTCAGATAGAGTCGGTAGGCCAGCCCGTAGGCCACCAGAGTAATAGTCAGCCCTAGCAGTGGCGACGCCGACAGGTAGACCCAGATGTCGCGCAAACCCGGCTCATTCATGCTGCCCACCTTGTTCTGAAACGGAACGGACAAACCAGCGCGTCATCAGTTGCATAATCAACGCCGTGGCAACCATGGTGATCACCGTGCTCAGAAACAGAGCCAGGGTGATCGGCAACCACTCATCCGCTATACGCCCGAAATGCGTCATCATCCCCACGCCCGCAGGCACGAAAAGCAGGGATAAATGGCTAAGTAACGCACTGGAGGCTTCGCTCAGGGAATCCGGGGCATTACCTCGGATCATCAAGGTCACAAACAGCATGACCATACCCAGCACCGGCCCCGGAATCGGCAGCCCGAGAAGTCGCACCAGAATCTCGCCGGTCAGTTGATAAACCAGCAGTAACGTCACACCGTTCAGGAACTTCATGAATCAGGATTCCCCTCCTGCATGTGCCACGTTGCTTTTGGGAATCACCCGCCGGCCATACATCGCCAGCAGGAAGCCAATGGGGAACATAAGCACACCGTAGACAGCAGCGGGAATCGACATGGTGCTGGACTCCAGCAACGTGAGGGTGACCATCAAACCAATGGTGCCGTTCTTCACACCGAGCTCCACTGCCACCGCCAGGGATTCCCGCTGGGTCAGTCCGGCCACCCTGCCCGCCAGCAAACCCAGAGCGATACCAGCCACATTGAGGGCAATGGTAGAGGGGCCCGCCTGCTTGAGCAGATCCCACATCTGGTCCCGAACGCCGTACAGCAGCGCCACAATCAGCACCGCCAGCACGATGCCACCAAAGATGCTGACCAGGCTCTCGGCCTTGCGCGCAAGCTCCGGCTTGCGGGTTCGCACCAGCATGCCAATGGCCACCGGCAGCAGAACAATAACCACCAGCATGGCAATGGTCTTGCCCACCGGCAGCGAGATGTTCTCTTCCGTGCCCATGAAATGCTGCAGCGCCATGTTGGTAAACAGTGGCAGGGTAAGAATGGTGATCAGGCTGGCGGAGACCGTCAGCACGATGGAAAGCGCAATATTACCCCGCGCCAGAAGCACAAACAGGTTGGACGTGGTACCTCCAGGGCAGGCCGCGATGATCACCAGACCAACGGCAATGGCCGGCGCCACACCGAACAGATAAGCCAGCCCGAACGCCACCATCGGCATCAGGAGAATCTGGGCGAAGGTGCCCACAATCATGCCCTTCGGATATACCGCCACCTGGCGGAAATCCCTCAGGGTAAGGGTCATACCGATACCGATCATGATAATGAACAACGCGATCGGCAAACCTGCCGAGATCAGCGGGCTGGATTCCACAAAGCCTCCGAATATTTTTGTTATCAGTTTCTATGGCCGTAGAAATTAGCACACGAACCTTGTCACCGGGAGCATGGGTTCGCGACATTATGTAACCGTTAAACCCTGCAAAAAGATGGGAGCCCAATCCCGGTTTTGATCGTGTGCACCTGCGGATATCAGTATACTTGCAGGAAACAACCAAAACACAAATGACTGGCGGAGAATGACAAGGAATGAAACGTCTCGGAACCCTGGATGCCTCCTGGCTGGCGGTTGAATCTGAAGACACTCCGATGCATGTGGGTACACTTCAGATTTTCTCACTGCCTGAAGGCGCACCAGAAACCTTCCTGCGTGACATGGTCACTCGAATGAAAGAAGCCGGCGATGTGGCACCACCCTGGGGATACAAACTGGCCTGGTCCGGTTTCCTCGGGCGCGTGATCGCCCCGGCCTGGAAAGTCGATAAGGATATCGATCTGGATTATCACGTCCGGCACTCAGCCCTGCCCCGCCCCGGCGGCGAGCGCGAACTGGGTATTCTGGTATCCAGGCTGCACTCTAACCCCCTGGATTTTTCCCGGCCACTGTGGGAGTGCCACGTTATTGAAGGCCTGGAGAACAACCGTTTCGCCCTTTACACCAAAATGCACCACTCGATGATTGACGGCATCAGTGGCGTTCGGCTGATGCAAAGGGTACTCACCACCGATCCGGAACGCTGCAATATGCCACCGCCCTGGACGGTACGCCCGCATCAACGTCGTGGCGCAAAAACCGATAAAGAGGCCAGTGTGCCTGCTGCGGTTTCCCAGGCCATGGACGCTCTGAAACTGCAGGCAGACATGGCACCCAGGCTATGGCAGGCCGGCAATCGCCTGGTGCATTCGGTTCGCCACCCGGAAGACGGACTGACCGCACCCTTCACCGGCCCGGTTTCGGTGCTCAATCACCGGGTTACCGCACAGAGGCGTTTCGCCACCCAGCACTATCAGCTGGATCGGCTGAAGAACCTGGCTCATGCTTCCGGCGGCTCCCTGAACGATATCGTGCTTTACCTGTGTGGCACGGCGCTGCGACGCTTTATGGCGGAGCAGAACAATCTGCCCGACACCCCACTGACGGCCGGTATACCGGTGAATATCCGGCCAGCAGACGACGAGGGTACGGGCACCCAGATCAGTTTCATGATCGCCTCGCTGGCCACCGACGAAGCTGACCCGTTGAACCGCCTGCAACAGATCAAAACCTCGACCCGGCGGGCCAAAGAACACCTGCAGAAACTTCCCAAAAGCGCACTGACGCAGTACACCATGCTGCTGATGTCACCCTACATTCTGCAGTTGATGTCGGGTCTCGGAGGGAGAATGCGGCCGGTCTTCAACGTGACCATTTCCAATGTGCCCGGTCCGGAAGACACGCTGTATTATGAAGGTGCCCGGCTTGAGGCCATGTATCCGGTATCGCTGATCGCTCACGGCGGCGCTCTGAACATCACCTGCCTGAGCTATGCTGGTTCGCTGAATTTCGGTTTTACCGGCTGCCGGGATACGCTGCCGAGCATGCAGAAACTGGCGGTTTATACCGGTGAGGCTCTGGATGAGCTGGAATCGCTGATTCTGCCGCCAAAGAAGAAGCGCGCCCGAACCCGGAAGTAACCCGGAACGGGGTCAGTCACTTTGCCAGCGGCCGGCCCCGACAAAGATCATCTGCAGGAATTGGGTGGTGCGTTTTCGCACCTGCCCGATCTGATAATCGTCGTCTTCGGAAATGCTGAGCAGATCGGTCAGACTGAAGGCGACGGTGCGCACCACCAGATCGCAGGTCATATCCAGATCGGCATCGCTCAGGTGTTCCATCAGCCGGAGCCGGCGCAAGTCATTGGCCAGCTCACTGGCGAAAAATCGCATTTCGCTGCGAATCCCTTCCTGAACGGCCCGGCTCTCGCCTGCCAGCCCCTGAGCCATAAACAGAAAGAAGCTCCGGTTGGCCTGGGCGTGAGCCACAAAGATACCAACAGATTCCTCAATCAGTTTGTCGGCCTGCAATACGTTGGCCCGGGCCTCCCGCATCATCCGCCTGAGCACCAGCCCTAGCTCATCCACCAGCTGCAAACCCAGGTCGTCCATGCTGCGAAAGTGGCGGTAGAACGACGTTGGCACCACGCCGGCCTGCCGGGTCACTTCGCGAATGCCCAGGCTGGCAAAATGTCGCCCCTTGCCCACCAGAGTCAGCGCGGCGTTCATCAGCTTCTCACGGGTTTCGCCCGGCCTGCGTTTCGATCTGTCTGCCATAGTCTTCCTATCACGATAGTTGCGGTAACAAGTGTACACATCTGACGGCAGAAAAGTCCGCAAAACTTGTCATTTCGAGCCAACGAAGCGCCCCCCTGATTGTTACGGCAACCCTCACTGTGTACAGTCGTACACATAAGTGAACAAGTGTACACATCGTTACCAACGATCAGGTACAAACCTTGGAGAAAACCTATGTTGGCAAAAATGAACCAGACCCGCGCCATGCACTGGCTTGGCCGACAGTTACTGAACCGAAGCAACCCTGCCAGTTATTTTGACCCACTGGCAGAGGCCATCAACCCCATGTGGGTACAGGCGTACACACCCGCAAGGGTAGAGCGCATTCTGGTCGAGACCCACGACACCAAAACCTTTGTTCTCCGGCCTGCCAGCCGATGGACTGGCTTCCGTGCCGGCCAGCACGTGAACATCTGTGTTGATATTGACGGAGTTCGGCGCCAGCGTACCTTCAGCCTGTCCAGCTCTCCCCTGCTCTGGCAGAACGATGGCATGATCACACTGACCATCAAACGCCTGCCCGGCGGGCTGGTGACCAACTGGCTACACGATCATCTGGAAGAAGGCGCCGTGCTGGGCCTGACCGAAGCCTTTGGCGACTTCCTGATGCCAGCCGTGCCAAAACCGGTGCTGTTGATTGCCGGAGGCAGCGGCATTACGCCGATTCTGAGCCTGCTGGAGACCATGGCGGCGGAACACTTCCGGGCGCCAGTCACGCTGCTCTATTTCGTGCGCACCAGGGATGATGTCATCGCCGGTGAAAAGCTGGAAGCACTTGCGGCTCGTTACTCAGCGCTCTCGGTCCAGATCATATGCACCCACGAAAGCGACGAACCGCACTACCTGAACGACGCCGACCTGGATTCCGTGCCCGGCCTGAAGGCCCGGGAGGTTTATCTGTGCGGACCGGGCGGGCTGATGGATCTCGCCAATGAACTGCTTTACCAGCGTGGTCTGGGCGAAGAACAGGTGCACTGCACCTTTTTCGCCCCCCCGGTATCCGCCAGTCTCGACAATGAAACACTCGGCGGCCAGGTGAGTTTTGCCCACGCGCATCTCGATGTGGATTCTTCCGGCGATGCCACTCTGCTGGAGATCGCGGAAGCGGCGGGCCTCAAACCTCAATACGGCTGCCGTATGGGCATCTGCCACCAATGCAGCTGCCGGAAAACCAGCGGCACCGTGATCAATCGGCTGACAGGTAAAGCCTCCGGCCCCGGAGAGGAAAGCGTTCAGCTCTGCATTTCCGTACCCCGTGGCCCCGTCACTCTGGAAGCCTAACCCACAAGATTCGAGCGCGGCCTCTGAAAGCCGCAAGGAGACCTTATGATCCAACTTGACGAACAACAGCTCAACGAACTCCAGAAAGACCTGGATGCGGTACGTGATGAGGTCTTGGCCGATCTCGGCGAGCGGGATGCCCGCTACATTCGCAAGATCGTTCGCCTGCATCGGGCACTTGAAGTCGGCGGCCGGGTGATGATGCCATTCGGCTTCATTCCGCCGGTGTTTGTGGCGGCAACGGCCACCCTCGGCGTGGCCAAAATTCTGGAGAATATGGAAATTGGCCACAACGTGATGCATGGCCAGTACGACTGGATGAACGATCCCACCCTCAACTCACAGACCTACGAGTGGGATACGGTCTGTACCAGTGAATCCTGGCGCCGGACTCACAATTACGAGCACCACACCTACACCAACATCATCGGTAAAGACCGGGATTACGGCTATGCGGTGCTGCGCCTGAGTGACGACGAGCCCTGGAAACCCTGGCACACACTGCAGTTCATCAACTACATTCTGCTGAGTGTGTTCTTTCAGTGGGGCGTGGGTTTGCATGAACTGGAAACCGAGAAACTTCGCCGCCGGGAAATTTCCTGGCGCGAGAAGCTGCCGTTCCTGAAAGACTTTGTCCGTAAAGGTGGCCGCCAGGCGTTCAAGGATTACGTTTTCTTTCCATTACTGACTCTGCCGGTGGCCCCTATCGTGCTGGCCGGCAACGTGGGGGCCAACCTGATCCGGAACCTCTGGGCCTCAACGGTGATTTTCTGCGGCCACTTCACTCAGGATGCGGAAACCTTTACCGAACGGGAATGCGAAGGTGAGAGCAAAGGCCACTGGTATCTGCGCCAGCTTACGGGCTCATCCAACTTCACCGGTGGCCGCTGGCTGCATATTCTGAGTGGTCACTTGAGCTACCAGATCGAGCATCACGTATTTCCGGATCTGCCAGCACACCGATACCCGGAGATTTCCGAGCGGGTACAGGAAATCTGTCGCAAGTATGGCATTCACTACAACACCGGCTCATTTATGAGCCAGTATCAAACTGTGCTGCAGAGAGTCCTGCGATATTCACTGCCGGAACGGAGATCCGCGAACCCCGTAAACGTATAACTCTGGATACTCGTTTGAAGCCTGGGAGGTCTGACGCACTGCAAATACAGCAGTGCGTCAGTTCAGCAATCAAGCAATCTGGAGCAGTCGCAACAGCTGTGGTCGGTGGTGGTCCTGAATCACGTCGGCGAGCGTGTATCGATCAAGCACTTCAAGGAAGGCTTTCAGGGCTTCACCAAACATGGATTTAAGTCCGCATACCGGAGTGATCTTGCAGGCATTTTTCGAGGAAAAACATTCCACGATACTGAAGTCCTGCTCGGTTTCACGCACCAGGATTCCGATATTGATATCCTGCGGCGCCATATGTAGCCTCATCCCGCCCTTCTTGCCACGGATAGTCTCGATGTAGCCTTTCTTGTTCAGTTGGTGAACCACTTTCATCAGATGATTCTTGGAGATGTCGTAGCTGTCGGCAATTTCCTGAATGGTCGCCAGACGATCACCCTCTGCAGCCAGATAGATCAGCACTCTGATTGAATAATCGGTATAACGGGTGATGTGCATTCATGACTCCAAAATGACCGAAAAACATCAGTAGGATGGCCGGCTCAGCATATAGCCGGCAACACCCAGTAAAAACAGCCCCGAGATAGCCAGTACCACAACCGGCGACCCGAGCCAGGCCAGCATGCACCAACTCAACCCCATCATGGCAAACGCCATCAACTTGGCCTTGCGCGGAATGGCTCGCCGGGCACGCCATTCTTCAATCGCCGGGCCGAAAGTCGGGTGGTCTTCCAGCCACCTGGCAAATGCCGGGGAGCTCTTGCTGGCAAAAAAGGCCGCGAGAATAACAAAAGGAGTTGTTGGCAAAAGCGGCAAAACCACGCCTGCTGCTGCCAGCCCCACACTCATATACACAAGAATCCGGAAACCGGTTTTGCCTGGTTGTGCGCCCATGGCGTGGGCCTCTTGACCGTTCATAACTGCATCTATTCTACCGTGATTCAGTGTACAGGTCTCCCCAGTTTACTGAGGAATGCAAGACGGGCGACATACGCGATTTTCACCCCCACTGCGAAGATTAAAGTCCCCATATGAGCCATTACCTGAATGGCCATTGGCAACCTGGCTGCAAGCGGATACGCCAGAGCAATGGTTACCAGCAAACCGAGCACACTCACCAGTACGCCGGCATTAGCACGAGCGAGCCATTTTTCGTAAAGCCACATCACTATCTCCTGCACCTTTAATACGTTTTAAATCGGCAAAATCCTGATACCAACCGCAGACAACACCGTTAACATACATCTGTTATACGTGTTATAGATCAAAACCATTGGCTATGCAAGGTGACAGGGAATACTCCCCGAGGGGTATCGGAATCCGCCAGCGGGTTTGCCATACTTGGCCTAAACTTATGGTGATATTGCAACAGGACACGGCTTCAATGCCCCAGACCAGACTGACAGATCGCTTTGGCCGCACGGTAAACTATGTACGCCTGTCGGTAACTGACCGCTGCGATTTTCGCTGCGTGTATTGCATGGCGGAAGATATGACCTTTCTTCCACGCCAACAGGTATTGACCCTTGAAGAGATCGCACGGCTGGCACGGAATTTTGTTGCTCTGGGCACGGAGAAGATCCGGCTGACCGGCGGAGAGCCGCTGGTGCGACGAGACATCCTGGAACTGGTGCGCGAAGTCGGTACTTATGGCCTCCGTGACTTCGCCATGACCACCAACGGCAGTCAGTTGCCAACCATGGCGGAACCATTGCGCAAAGCCGGTTTGCACCGTCTCAATATCAGTCTGGATTCCCTGGACGCTGACAAATTCCGCGCCATTACCCGCACCGGTAATCTCAGCCAGGTTCTGGATGGTATTGATGCCGCCCGGGACGCCGGCTTCCGTGGCATCAAGTTGAACACGGTGGTGATGAAAGGCCGCAACGACGAGGAGATTCCGGAGCTGATTGAGTTTGCCCGTCAAAAGCAGGTGGACATCAGCTTTATCGAGGAGATGCCGCTGGGGGAGATTTCGGAGCACGACCGTGGTTTGGCCTTGTGCACCAGTGAGGAGGTGCGGGACATTATCCGCAGGCGCCATGAGCTGATTCCGGCAACGGAGGATTCCGGTGGCCCCGCGCGTTATTTCCGTATGCCGGACAGTGAGGTTCGTGTCGGGTTCATTTCGCCGCATTCCCATAATTTCTGTTCGACCTGCAATCGGGTTCGGGTGACGGTGGAGGGGCGCCTGCTGCTGTGCCTGGGTAATGAGCATTCGGTGGATCTTCGCCGGGTGTTGCGGGGGCATCCGGTGACGGATGACAAGCTGCAGGAGGCTATCATCAAGGCCATGGATCTGAAACCGGAGCGGCATCATTTTTCCAGCAATGGGGATGTGCAGATTCTTCGGTTTATGAATATGACTGGCGGCTGACCTTTTCTGCAAACTGATAAACGTAGCCTGCTGACTCTGGCGTTTGATCAGATGCGGGTAGCCTTTCCAAAAAACGCTCCTTACGGCACCCCTTCGGGGTCCGGCCCACAATCACAGATTGTGGTCGCTCAGCTTTCGCATGAAGCTTCGCTTCATAAGCGCTCGGCTGAGCCCCTGTGGCGCTTCTGCTCCGCCATCCTTGGCTCCGCAAATTTTTGGAAAGGCTACCCGCACCTGATCTTTAGAGCACTGGAGTAATCGCCAAGGAGCCCATGTTTTAATGGGCCATTTCAGACTCTCCATTTACGTCATGGTCTTCATGCATACCAGCCCTATCATCCATCCCGCTCATATCGTGCATCGTCATACCATTATTCAGATGCTCCAGCGTGACGTCGGCAAACGCCAGTACGTTGCCGCCGTGCTTGGCCGCGAAGTCTGTGGCGTCGGTTTTGTTGGCGAACGAGGCCAGGGTTGGGCCCATGGCACCGTTGAGGTTTGAGCCAACAACGTAGAAGGCGTCGCGGGCGTCGATCAGGTGGGTGTCATCCGGGCTGTCCCAGTGGCTTTCGGCCATGTCGTGGACGTAGAGGGTGTGATCCCGGTTTTCGTTTTCCGGCTGCAGGAACCAGGCGAACATGTCTTTGGTGGAGCAGAATTTCCGGATGTTCTGCTCTCGCTCGGTGAAGGCCTGGCCTTTTGGGCCCGGGAAGTTGGTGATGACCATGCCGCAGACGTGGCATTCATCGCCGGATTCAAAGTGTACCGGGTCGGGTTTTTCAACGATTTCGGGTTCACTGCCGGAGCAGCCGGCCAGGAGGGTGGCGGCGAAGGCGGCGATGAGCCATTTGGTTGCTGGGTTTGCCATGTTTGTTTGTCTCCGGTCAGGATCAGATTCGTCGGTTTTTGAACAGTAACAGTGCGCCGGCCAGGGGTATGGCACACCAGAGGATAAGGCCCAGCCAGAGGCCCGCCGCACCGATGGGCAGGTCTGTACCCAGGCTGAGTACGCCGCTGAGTTGACCGCTGTCGCCGAAGGCGACGATGTTGAGCAGGCGGTAGATGTCAGTGGGGTTGAGCATCAGCAGCCAGGGCAGCAGTTCGGGATTGAGTTTGCCTTCGCTGGCCACCAGGGTGCCCAGCAGCATCAGGTCGAAGATCAGTACGAAGAAGAACCAGATCGCCAGGGCCAGTCCGGCAGCGACCGGTTTCTCGCTCACCCGTACGCTCACCAGGTAGGCCAGTGCGATAAAGCCCCAGCCCAGCAAAACGGTGGAACCCACGAAACGCCCCATGGCCACAGCCAGGGCGGCAATGGCGACATCTTCCACCAACACGGCAATGGCAATACCAGCCACACCGAAGCCGATGATGGTAGCCAGCGCCAGGGTCAGGCCGTGGCCGAGGAATTTGCCCAACAGTAACTGGCTTTTACTGAGGGGGTAGGTCATCAGCAGTAACAGGGTGCCGCCCTCCTCTTCTCCCACGATGGCGTCGTAGGCCAACAACAGTGCAATCAGCGGGATCAGGAAGATGCCCAGGCTGGCCAGGCTGGCAATGGTCGCAGGTGTGGAGGCGTAGCCCACCTGCCCGGAGGCGGCGGCGCCGAACCAGGCAATACCCAGGGCCAAAGTGGCGAACACCAGGGAAATGGCAACCAGCCAGCGGTTGCGGAAGCTGTCGCTGAGCTCCTTGCGGGCGATGGTCCAGATGGCGTTCATTGGCTTCCTCCCCGGTGGGCCAGGCCACCCGAGCCAATAAAGTGCACGTAGATGTCTTCCAGGCTGGACTGATGGATGCCCAGGTCTGCCACTTCCCCGGAGGCCATCAAGGTCTTGATCAGTTCCATTTTTTCCTGAGGTCTCACGTCTACCTGCAACCGTCCGTTTTCACTTTTCATCATCAAGCCGGCTCGCTGGTCGGCCTGGTCAATGGCTTTCTCCAGCGCCGACAGGCTGGTGGCGGGCTGTATGGTCAGGGTGACCGGCATGTTTGCCTGCCGCCGCAGCGATGGCAGGTCTCCAGACGCTTTCAGGGCGCCTTCGGTCAGAATCGCAGCGCGATCGATGTAAGGTTCGACCCCCGGCAGTACATGCGAACAGAGCACGATTCCGGCCCCCTCATCCCGAAGCTGGCGCAGCAGGCGGTACAGATCCGCCGTTGCAACCGGGTCCAGGCCGACGGTGGGTTCGTCCAGCATCAGCAATTTGGGCTTGCCGAGCAGAGCCTGGGCCAGGCCAAGGCGCTGGCGCATGCCTTTGGAATAGGTTTTGGTGCGGGCGTCCATGGCATCCCCCAGGCCCACTTGTTCCAGCAACTCTGGTACCTGCTTCAGCGGCGCGCCTTTGAGGCGGGCAAAATGGCTGAGAATTTCCCGGCCGGTCAGCTGCGGGTAGAACATCACGTTCTCCGGCAGGTAGCCGATGTGCTGGGTTACCTGCGGATCGCCTGCCGCGCCTTCCAGCACGGAAACCTTGCCCTCGGTGGGTTGCATCAGGCCCAGAATAAGTTTGATCGAGGTGGTCTTGCCAGCCCCGTTGTGGCCGAACAGGCCGAGGATTTCTCCCGGTTCCAGCCGCAGGTCAACACCGTGCAGCACCGTCGCCTTGTCGTAACGGTGGCTGACGTTCTCCAGTCGAAAACAGTTCATCGGATCTCCGATTGCAGGTGGTCGGGAATTCGCATCAAAGGATGGGGGTCACTCACCCCGGCAGACTTCACTACGGGGAAGGCATCCTGGACCCAACGCAGGGTATCCACCGCCGGGCTGAACATCAGTACTTTGGCCTCCGGATACTTCCACAGCAGCCGATCCACGTTGTCGTTCGGTTCATAAGGCACATCGCCGAGGCCGTCCTGATTTCGATCCCAGCCCAGGTAGTCACTCCAGTAGTTGCCTTTGCCATCCTCGGCCCAGAACTGGGTGCGAGTGGCCACGTACTTCACCTGGCGCTGGTTTTCCACAAAGGCGTTGTTGAACACCTGGTTTTCCTCGGAACCCGCAGTGAGATGAATACCGATATTGCTGTGGCCGAAATAATTGCCTTCGAAGGTGTTGTACAGCGAGTTGTAGATAAACACCGCTTTACCCTCGGCACCGGAAATCACCACCCCGGCGCTCTGGCCCTGGGACACTCCGGTAACCACGTTATTGCGCAACTCGGAGTTGGTGATGAAATTCATCAGAATGCCGTAGTTCTCGTCATTCTCGGAGCGGTTGTTGAATACCTTCAGGTACTTGCTCTGCATTAACGCATACCCGGTACGCGTGCCCCGGGTGACGTTGTTTTCCAGCAGGTTATGCATCGAATACATGTAATGAATGCCGTAACGGAGGTCACTCATCACATTGCCGCGAATGGTATTTCGGTTCGCGGTCTCGATATAAATGGCATCCCGGGTCTCACTGATATCGTTACCTTCAATCAGCGCACCCGTGGTGTTGAACAGGTGAATGCCATTGCCACGATCCTGGGACCGCAAGCTGGTATCGCCGCGAATGTGATTCTCCCGCACGGTCACATCCGGTGTTGCATCCAGCCACACGCCGAATGCCGGGCCCTGAAGACGGTTGTTTTCCACCACCGCCCCCTTCGCCTCGCGGGCCACGAAGATTCCCGCATCCAGTTCGTTCAGGTCTTTGCCCCAATTGCGAACCTGGCAACCGGAAAACGTTATCCGCTCTGCCAGAATCTCAACCGCATTGCCCTGCCCGGCACCGTCAATCACCGTTTCCGGAGCGCAGGACACAGACACCCCAGGCACCCTGATAGCCAGAGGAGACAAGGTTTCCGGAGGAAGTTCAAACGACGAACCCGGGGCCAGGTTATCCAGCTCTTGCTGCAGGTCCGCGTTGGCGGAGAGCGCAAACAGAGCGACTGACAGGGCCACTCCATAACGCAAAGTTTGATACATCAATAGATCTCGAGATAGTGATAAGCAATCAGGAGCCCCGAAAGCGGGGCCCCTGATCAGCGCCTATACGATCAGGCTTTCTCAACCAGCATCCGCCCGCCCATCTCCATATGGAGGGCATGACAGAACCAGTTGCAGTAGTACCAGTAAACCCCTGGCTTACCTGCCGTAAAGGTTACGGAAGCGGTCTGCTGCGGACTGATTTCCATGCTCACACCATGGTTTACCATACAGAAACCGTGGGTCACATCCTCAACCATATCCAGGTTGGTGACATACACCGTTACCTCGTCACCTTCCTTCACCTTGAACTCGGTCATACCGTACTGCGGCGCAACGGAGGTCATGTAAACACGCACCTTGTTGCCGTCACGGATCACCTTGTTGTCGGATTCCAGAGTCACACCGTCCTTCTCAGCTTGGGCACGACAGCTGGCGAAGTACGGGTCGTTGCGCTCGTAGATCTTTTTGGTCTTGATCTGGTCACGACGTACCAGGATACAGTCGTGCGGCTCGGCATAGGTCGGGCCATCGTGAACCAGTTTCATTTCCTCGCCGGAAATGTCGATCAACTGATCGTTCTCCGGGTGCAGCGGGCCTACCGGCAGGAAGCGATCCTTGGAGAACTTGGACAGCACCACCAGCCACTTGCCGTCGGCATCGCGGGACTCGGTCAGAGACGCGTGGTTGTGGCCCGGCTGGTAGTGCACATCCAGCTTCTGGCGGATGTAGTTCACCTTTTCGCCGTTGTAATGCTTGATGGCATCGTCAATGTTCCACTTCACCACCTGGCTGTCGATAAACAGCGTGGTGTAGGCGTTGCCACGACCGTCGAAGGTGGTGTGCAGGGGCCCAAGGCCCAGCTCCGGCTCGGCCACGATGGTGTCACGCAGTTCGATCTTATCGTCGAACAGATCGTCCAGCTTGTCGATCTGGATCACGGAACAGGTCGGAGACAGCTTGCCGTTGGCGATGAAGTACTTGCCATCCGGAGAGGTGTTCAGACCGTGCGGGTTCTTCGGCACCGGAATATAGCGGGTGAACTCGGATTTGCCACGGCCGTCTACAACCGGCACCTTGGAATCGCCGATGGTCTTGAAGTTGCCAGCTTTTACCGCTGCAGCAATGCGCTCCACATTGAACACAACCACCCAGTCGCGGTCGTTACGCATGGTGCCCGCAAGATCAACGGCACGCTCTGAGTTGTAGCAGGTAGAGGCAGCGTACTTGCCGGTGTAGTCGGCATCGGTGTTATCCAGGTTACCGTCAACAATGACCTGCCAGGCCACATCCATGGTTTCCGCGTCGATGGCGGTAAACATGGTGTAGCTGTTCTCCAGGCTGAAATCCGTGCCGTCGTTGGGCTGCGGGATGACGAACTCGGCATTACAGAACACGTAGTTGGTCTTGGGTACTTTCTGCAGGCGCAGACCGTGGATGGCCTGGACATTCGGGATGTGGGTAATCTTGTCCGTCTTCATGATGTCCAGACGGATACGGGCAACCCGGGTGTTGGCCTTGTCGTTGATGAACAGGTACTTGCCATCGTAGCGACCATCAGTCATGGAAATGTGCGGGTGGTGACAGTCACCGTTCAGGTACTGCTGGTCGCCGCCGAGAATCTCTTTACTCTCGTTGGTGATACCCCAGCCAGTAGCCGGGTCCACGTTGAACACCGGAATACGCATCAGTTCACGCATGGAGGGCACACCCAGCACGCGCACTTCGCCCTGGTGACCACCACTCCAGAAACCGTAGTACTCATCCAGTTCGCCCGGGGCGATGTGAGCCTTGTTGCGGGCTTCTTCAGCAGCCGCAGCCCAGGTCTCACGGGACATGACCGAGGTGCCCAGACCGGTCGCACCAGCGACACCGGCCAGCGCAGCCGCACCCATAAAGCGACGACGGCTCAGACCACCTTCGGAAACCTCCGGCGTGTCCTTGGTCAGATCATCTCTTTTTTTCATAGCATCCAACTCCGTTATTGGTTATGGCGGTTATTGCTTCTCATGGCTTTCCGGGGCCTTATGGTTGGCTCCTCGGGACTACTCAGTTCACCTGCACCACCGGAATTTCCTCAGGGTGGCCGGGTGCGTTATGACCACGGCGCTTGCCACGGCGCTTCACAATCAGCGGCGGGCACTTGTGGTCATCGAAATAGGTCATCTGACAATCCAGGCAGTAGTGACATTCCATGTAGTTGATGTGTCCATCCGGATGGATAGCCTGGACTTCGCATTCCTTGTCGCAGAGACGGCAGGGGTTACCGCATTCCTTGCGACGTTTGAGCCAGTCAAACACCCGCAGTTTGGTGGGCAACGCCAGGGCGGCACCCAGCGGGCACAGGTAGCGGCAGTACACCTTGCGGGTGAAGATATTGACCACCAGCAACAGCACGGCATAGGTCACGAATGGCCAGGTGCGGTCAAAGTGCAGGGTGATGGCGGTCTTGAACGGCTCCACTTCGGCCATGCGCTCGGCGGTGGCCATGGATTCCAGGGAGATACCAAACAGTACCAGCAGAATGATGTACTTGATGGCCCACAGGCGCTCGTGCCAGGCAAAAGGCACGGTGTACTGAGGTACCTTCAATTTACGGGCGATTTCGTTGATCAACTCCTGCAGGGCCCCGAACGGGCACAGCCAGCCGCAATACACCGCCCGCCCCCAGAGCAGGACGATGCCGGCCACCACGGCCCAGAGCACGAACATGATCGGATCGATCAGGAAGGTTTCCCATTTGAAACCGCTGATCAGGCTGTTCACGAAGGTCAGCACGTTCACAATGGAAAGCTGACCCAGGGCGTACCAGCCAATGAAGAACAGGGTGTATGTCAGGAAGCCGTGGCGAATCCAGCGCATCATCTTCGGCTTCTGTACCAGCCAGTCCTGGAAGAACAGGATGAACAGCAGCACAGCGATACCAAGCCCCAGCACGGTGATCTGGAACTGCTTCTGGTACCACACCTGAATCCACAGCGGCTGGGTTTCAAGCCACTCTTCGTCGGTCAGAACCGGTTCCGGGCGGGTGTAGTACTGGTCCGGCAACTGGTACTCCAGAGGGAACACCTGGAATTCACTGTCCAGCGGACCGGTCTGGCGCTTGACCGTCAGTTCCAGCGTCCACGGCGCGCCAGGGTCGAAGTTGTACTGCTGGCGCACAATAAAGATCGCCATTTCCGAAAACTCGGGCATGCCCCCGGCGTAGACATCGCTGAGCCGGTGGAAATCGAGATCCCGGAAGTTGAAGGTGTCGCCGAACTGGCGGATCTGCACCCGGTCGAAAATGCCGCCCCGCACATAGCCTGAGCCTTTGAAGGAGTATTCACCGTTGGCCATAACCGCAATGGCATGTTCACCCTCTTGCAGTTCCGACATCAGCCACTGGTACTGATTTTCACCCAGCAGGTTGCGGCCAATGGTCGGCGCATCCAGATAGGCGGCGTAGAGATCGATCAGGGTGTCATCGCGTTCGTCCGCGTCTGCGGTTTCGATACCCTCGGCAGGGGTGCCCACAAACGAGTCGTCGACCTGCCCTTTGGTCAAGACCAGGCGACGAATGGAACCGTCACCGGTCAGCTCCTGCCAGGACTTTTCCTGAAACTGTTCCATGTTTACGTTGGCCATGGGCGGCCGGTTGCTTTCACCACCCTCAATCAGGCCGATTTCCACCCCCACCCGGTGGGCGGTGCGCATGATGACTTCGTTAATAACCATCACGGTGACCGTAGCACCGGACAGGCCATCCACCGCCACCTTGCGTTCGGTAGACGTGCCACCAACGGTTACCCGCTGGTCAGCTTTCAGACCGGTGTACTGGTCAGTGAACTCATGCATCTTGCTTTCGGGGATACCCACCAGCAGGATGGGTTCATCGTGATGTATGACTTTAGCGGCACGAATTTCTCCGGCGGTATCGAGTACCACCATGGCATTCAGGGGTTTGCCGGAATAGGCGGGGGTCTGAACAAAGTCCAGGGACTGGTAGGCGTAGCCTATAAGCTCCTCACCGGAATACACCTGCTGGATGGCACGGTTGCCCTCCATGGGCTGGAGTTCCGTGGCGTCCGGAAAGGCTTTTTCGATGACCTGACGCCCGGCAGGGGGGCTGTATTCTGAGACAGGCTGGGCGCATACCAGAGCGGCTGCGAACATCAACAATACAGACAGCGCAGAGCGGATTACGTTTGTCACTACAACTCCCAAAATCCAATGGACTACAGCAAGGGTGGTTCAAATTTGAGGAAAATCAAATACATCTATAGGAATAGACTGTGGTACCGGCAATCAGCCAGGGCTTACCCCAGACTGATTGCCTCACCCGAGCGGCTGAGTGGCAGGTAGTTACCCAGATGGCCCATGCGGATGCTTTCCACCATCATGGTCATGGGTTGCTGGGCTTCGTCACTGGAGGGTGCAATGCCGCCACGGCCGGACATGGCCGCAACAAAGACCATGTCCCAGTCCTGACCCGTGGCCCGGGATTCCTCGGCCAGCAGGTCAAAATACGGCACTTCATCGGGAGTTTTGTCGACACAGATCACCGGTGTCAGCGCCCCGCCCTCACCGCGTTCGAAGGCGGCACGCTCGGCGGCGGAGGCGTCGTCCGGCAACTCCGCCTTGCAGAATACAAACAGGAAGCGCTGGGGCTCCGGTTCTTGCTTGCTGGCCTGAACGAGGTCCTGGTAACTGCTGATCATGTCTATCCCCTGCTGTTCGAGGCTTTAAAAAACCGGGCCCGGAGGCCCGGGGAGGCTATTGGCTGATCGCGATCAGCCGCTGAGGGTCGGAAATAAAGAGCTTGCTGCGATTTACCCGGATCAGGCCATTGGATTTCAGGTCCGCCAGAATGCGGGAGAAAGTCTCCGGCTGCATGGCCAGGCGTGAGGCCACCAGGCATTTGGGTAGCGGCAGTTCAACTTCGCCACCTTCGTCGATGCCATTGGGCAACAGGTCGATCAGGTAACGAATCAAACGGTCGCGGGCGTTCTGTACGGTCATGATTTCCAGGTCGTGGAAACGGGTTACGGCGCGCATGGCGTAATGACTCAGGGCCGCTTGAGCATACTCAGGGTTTTTGTCGAGCAATTCCCGGTAGGCTTTGACCGGAATCATGAGCACTTCACTGGATTTCAGCGCTTCCGCGTAGCAGGCGTACTGCGGCGGGTTGGCGTAGATCATGACTTCAGCGAAGCAGTCACCGGGGGCGATGCTGTCCAGAGTCCGGTCGATGCCGGAGGAATCCAGGCGGTACAGCCGCAGCCGGCCGGAGATCACGAAGAAGAAGTGGTGCGCCGGCATGTCCTGGCGGTAGAGCAACTGGTGGTGGCCCAGTCTCAGGCGGCGTGATTGCTGGATCAGGCTGTCGAGGTCTTTGGGGCGCAGGTTGCAGAACAGGGCATGGCTGCGAAGGGCTTTCAGGCTGTCTTCTTCATCAAGCGGTTTGTTGATGGCGACAAGCACTGGTTTGGTGTATCGCTGTTCGGCAGTTTGTGTCATGGCCATGGGTGTATCCCCTCTGCATATTCATGCATTCAAAATCTTGTTTTAAATAGTAGAAGGATACTGATGAAAAATCGCTCCCCCGATGGGGGTATCTTCGGGGTTATTCCTGAGTAATTGACTTAGCTCAATTATTCGCTTTGCTAACCATAATCAAGAATAATGCCTATCGCTCATCAGTCGATGGAGCACAGGCTGCAAAAGGGAGGGCTTTCCAAAACACGCTGTGAATACTTCCCTGTACGCTCGGCTCCGCCATCCCTGGCTCCGCACGGTTTTGGAAAGCCCTCCCTTTCACACCCTCCAGACCATTGGAGTGATTCGTCAGTTAGACGGGTCGACTCGGACCTTCACTGCATCAATGGCGAATCCGGCAGCTCCAGATCCACGCCCTCCACACCGGTTTCCGCAGCCAATACCTGGAGGTATTGCCGGAATGCCCGGCGGGTCACGCTTTCGCTCAGGTACTGGCGAATTTGTGGTTTTACATGTTCATAAGGTAGCAGTTCGCCGTTGATTCGCTGGTCTACTCGAACGATGTGCCAGCCATAGCGGCTTTCGATCAGCTCGGGATGGAGGCCTTCGTTCAGGCTCAGGACCGGGCGTTCGAATTCTTCGACGGTCTGGCCTTTGCTGATCTGGCCGAGGCTGCCGCCCTGGTGCCGGGATTCGCAGGCGGAATATTGTTTAGCCAATTCGTTGAACTGCGAGCGGCCGTCCAGGAGGGCAGACAGCAGCTGTCGGCCAGCTTCTTCCTGACGCATGCGCTCTTCAATATCATCCGGAGCGGCAGCCAGCAGTATGTGGCTGACGGCCATGATGGTAGGGCTGCAGAAGCGGGCGGGATTGGCGGCGTAGAAGCGTTCGCAGTCCTGTTCGCTCGGGTCTGGCACTTTGAGCTCGAGTTCCAGCACCCGGGCTATCCGGTCTTCTTCGTCTTCGATGCTGTCCAGGTTCAGGCGGCTGGCCTGTTGCAGTAACAATTCACGGATGGCAAGGCTTCTGGCTGCTTCGTGCCAGGCTTCTGCCAGTTCCCCGGCGGGGTGATGCTGCATTTCCCGGGCGATGTCATCTTCGTGGATCAGCGTGTCACCCACGTAGACCGGCGGGAACTGGTTTCTGGGTTTGCCGGCTTCGCCGACGGGGATTATTTGCATGTTGCTTCTCCAAAAAGATTCTTTGCCACGGACGGCACGGACACTCACGGACAAAGACGAACAGGAACTTGCATAAAATCATTCCTGTCCGTGTGAGTCCGAGCCGTCCGTGGCTGCTTCAGATTCAGGCGCGCTTGCGAACCACCTGGTACTTACGCCCGAAATACTCCAGCGGCACGCTGAGCATGTGAACCAGCCGGGTGAACGGGAAGAGCACGAAGATGGTCAGCCCCAGGAAGATGTGGGTCTTGTAGATCCAGTGCACGTCGGCAATGTATGCAGCGATACCGGATCCTTCCAGGGTGAACACGCCCTGGGCCCAGGCAGAGAACTTGAGCATGGTGCTGCCATCCAGGTGGCCCATGGTGGGCAGGATGGTGAGCATGCCCAGCACCAGCTGGATCACCAGGATGATGATGATCATGTTGTCAGCGAAGGTGCTGCTGGCCTGAACCCGCGGGTCGGTCATACGACGCCAGGCGAGCATGCCGCCACCGATGATCGCCATGATGCCGGCAATACCGCCCACCAGGATTGCCATCACCTGCTTCTGGCCCGGGGTGATGAGCCACTCGTAGGCCCAGTGCGGTGTCAGCAAGCCCACCAGGTGGCCGAAGAAGATCACCAGCACCCCGACATGGAACAGCACCGAGGCCAGTACCATGTTTTTCTTGCGCAGCATCTGGCTGGAATGAGCCTTCCAGGTGAACTGACCGTGGTCATAACGTGCCCAGGTACCCACAAACAGAACCACCAGGGCAATGTACGGGTAAATCCCGAAAACCAGTGTATTGAGATAGGACATCATGATTGTCTCCTCCTGCGCCCTCAGGCGTTCCCTGTCGCTTGCGGGGCCTGACGGGGTGTTGCATCCGTCATCAGTTTGTCGCTCAGGTGAATGGTCTGTACCTGTTCCAGTTCGCGGCGACGCTGACCAACCACGCCGCCGGTATTGCAGGAACTGCCCTGATCATCCACAAACTTCACCATTTCCTCTTCCCAGACCTTGTCGAGGGCTTCCGGGGTATCATCACGCTCTTCTGACGCCACAATCTTCGCCAGCTCCTGGCGGTCAGCCTTTCGGCCAGACAACACCAGCAGGGCATCCATTGCCACGTGATAGAGGCTCTGGCGCTGGTACAACCTTTCCCCCAGCAGCCCCAGAATATGGTGGATATCTTCCAGCCAGTTACGAATCTCGTCCCAGGGGCGGGTAGACAGGTACTCCAGGAACAGCGGCAGATAATCCGGCAGCTCCTTGGCATCGATCTCCAGCCCGTTGGCCCGGTACTGCTCCATCAGGTCCACCATGGCCTGGCCGCGGTCGCGGGATTCGCCGTGCACATGTTCGAACAGTAGCAGGGAGGTGGCCCGGCCCCGGTCGAACGTGCCTACGTAGGCTTCCTGAAGGTCCATCAGGTCGTTGTCACACAGGCGGTCGATACAGGTCAGCAGCTGTTCTTTGTTCTGCCGCGGCAGCCGGCTGTCCTCCAGGACAGCGGCGACCAGGGCGTCTTTGGATTGCTGCAGTTCTTCGGTGGGGTACTCAAGTACCCGCGCCAATACTTTCAGAAGTTGCATAGTGGCCTCCTCAATCCTGCAGCTGTTTCGGGTCAACCTGCTTCACGGTCGCCAGCTTGCTGACCATGCTGGTGGTCTGCTTCTTGCCGCCGAACAGGCTGAAGTCGCTGTCACCACCGTTGCAGCCATCACCAAAGCTGAAGCCGCAACCTCCGCGCTCGCCATAGGCGGTAGCATCCGGGAAGGCTTCCTTGGCCAATTCGCGATGACTGGTCGGGATCACAAAGCGGTCCTCGTAGTTGGCGATGGCCAGGTAACGGTACATCTCGTCGGCCTGGGCCTTGGTCAGGCCAGCTTCCTCAAGGGCTCGCAGGTCTTCCCGGCCTTCCACGGTTTCGGCACGCTTGTACAGGCGCATGGCCATAATCCGCTTGAGGGCCAGTACGATGGGCTTCTCGTCGCCGGCGGTCAGCAGGTTAGCCAGGTACTTGACCGGAATGCGCAGGCTCTCGATCTTCGGCAACACACCGTCGAACTCGATCTTGCCGGCTTCCGCTGCGGACTGAATCGGGCTCAGAGGCGGTACGTACCAGACCATGGGCAGGGTGCGGTATTCCGGATGCAGCGGCAGGGCCAGCTTCCAGTCCACCGCCATCTTGTATACCGGGCTCTGCTGGGCGGCTTCGATGACGTTCATCGGGATACCGTCTTTCTTCGCCTGCTCGATCACTTTCGGGTCGAACGGATCCAGGAAGATTTCCAGCTGCTTTTCATACAGCTCGTGCTCGCCCGGGGCGCTGGCCACTTCCTCGATGCGGTCTGCGTCATACAGCAGCACGCCCAGGTAGCGGATCCGGCCCACACAGGTCTCGGAACATACGGTCGGCATACCGGCTTCGATACGCGGGTAGCAGAAGATGCACTTTTCGGATTTGCCGGTTTTCCAGTTGAAGTAGATCTTCTTGTACGGGCAGCCGGAGACACACATCCGCCAGCCGCGGCACTTGTCCTGGTCGATCAGGACGATACCGTCCTCTTCGCGCTTGTAGATGGCACCGCTCGGGCAGCTAGCGACACAGGCCGGGTTCAGGCAGTGCTCGCACAGGCGCGGCAGGTACATCATAAAGGTGTTTTCAAACTGGCCGTAGATGTCGGCCTGCACCTGATCAAAGTTCTTGTCTTTGCGGCGTTTGGCAAACTCGGTGCCCAGAATTTCCTCCCAGTTCGGGCCCCATTCGATTTTCTTCATGCGCTCGCCGGAGATCAGCGAGCGTGGCCGTGCGACCGGCTGGTGTTTGGTGTCACCGGCGGTGTGCAGGTGCTGGTAATCGAAGTCGAACGGCTCGTAGTAGTCGTCGATTTCCGGCAGGTCGGGGTTGGCAAAAATGTTTGCCAGCACCCGGAACTTGCCACCAATGCGGGGGCGGATCTTGCCGGAGCTGTCGCGCATCCAGCCGCCCTTCCACTTGTCCTGGTTCTCCCACTCTTTCGGGTAGCCGATACCAGGCTTGGTTTCGACGTTGTTGAACCAGGCGTATTCCATGCCTTCACGGCTTGTCCATACGTTTTTGCAGGTGACGGAACAGGTGTGGCAACCAATGCACTTGTCCAGGTTCAGCACCATGCCGACTTGGGAACGGATTTTCATTTTACAGCCTCCTGAGCATAGTCATTGCCTTCACCGTCGAGCCAGTCCACGTTCTTCATCTTGCGAACCACCACGAACTCGTCCCGGTTGGAACCTACGGTGCCGTAGTAGTTGAAACCGTAGGAATACTGGGCGTAGCCACCAATCATGTGGGTCGGCTTCGGACACACCCGGGTAACCGAGTTGTGGATACCGCCACGGGTACCGGTGATCTCGGAACCGGGAATGTTCACGATCCGCTCCTGGGCGTGGTACATCATCACCATGCCGGGCATTACCCGCTGGCTTACTACAGCCCGGGCGGCAATTGCGCCGTTGGCGTTGAACAGTTCGATCCAGTCGTTGTCTTCCACACCGATCTCTTTGGCGTCGTCTTCGCTCAGCCAGACAATCGGGCCACCGCGGGACAGAGTCAGCATCAACAGGTTGTCGCTGTAGGTGCTGTGGATGCCCCACTTCTGGTGCGGGGTGATCCAGTTCAGCGCTTTCTCCGGGTTACCGTTGCTGCGCTGGTTGATCATGCTGCCCACGGCCTTGGTATTGATGGGCGGACGGTACACCAGCAGGCTCTCGCCGAAGGCACGCATCCACTCATGATCCTGATAGAACTGCTGACGGCCGGTCAGGGTGCGCCAGGGGATCAGCTCATGGACGTTGGTGTAGCCAGCGTTGTAGGACACGTGCTCGTCTTCCAGACCAGACCAGGTCGGACTGGAAATGATCTTGCGCGGCTGCGCCACGATGTCCCGGAAGCGGATTTTTTCCTCTTCCTTGTTGGTGGCCAGATGGGTGTGATCCAGGCCGGTGAACTCGGACAGCGCCGCCCAGGCTTTTACCGCCACCTGGCCGTTGGTTTCCGGTGCCAGGGTCAGGATGACCTCGGCGGCATCAATGGCACTCTCAATCTTCGGGCGGCCTGCGTTGGCACCCTCAAGGTGGGTGTAGTTCAGGTCCTTCAGGAAGTTGACTTCCTTCTCGGTGTTCCAGTTGATGCCCTTGCCACCATTACCCAGCTTGTCCATCAGCGGGCCAAGGGAGGTAAAGCGGGCATAGGTGTTCGGATAGTCCCGCTCCACTGTGATGAAGTTGGGCGCGGTCTTGCCCGGAATCAGGTCGCACTCGCCTTTTTTCCAGTCCTTCACATCGAACGGCTGGCCCAGCTCCGCCGGCGCATCATGCAGCAGCGGCAGAGTGACCACGTCTTTCTCGACACCCAGGTGGCCTTCGGCCGCCTTGGAGAAGGACTTGGCAATGCCCTTGTAGATTTCCCAGTCACTGCGCGCTTCCCAGGCCGGATCGGTGGCGGCGGTCAGCGGGTGGATGAACGGGTGCATGTCTGAGGTATTCAGGTCGTTTTTTTCGTACCAGGTGGCCGTCGGCAGAACGATGTCGGAGTACAGACAGGTGGTGGACATGCGGAAGTCCAGAGTCACCAGCAGGTCGAGCTTGCCTTCCGGCGCCTGATCCCGCCACTTCACTTCTTCCGGCTTGGCGCCGCCCTCGACACCCAGGTCCTTGCCCTGCAGGCCGCTCTTGGTGCCCAGCAGGTACTTGAGCATGTACTCGTGGCCCTTACCGGAGGAGCCCAGCAGGTTGGAACGCCAGATAAACATGTTGCGCGGATGGTTCTCTTTCGCCTCCGGATCTTCACTGGCGAAGGCCAGGGAACCGTCTTTCAGCGACTTGGCCACGTAATCAGACGCATCCATGCCGGCCTTCTCGGCCTCTGCGGCCAGGGTCAGCGGGTTGCGGTTCAGCTGCGGTGCCGACGGCAGCCAGCCCATGCGCTCGGCGCGCACGTTGAAGTCGATCAGGCTGCCACCGAACTTGGACTTGTCTGCCAGCGGAGACAGGATTTCATCCACGCCCAGTTTCTCATAACGCCACTGGCCGGAATGGGCGTAGAAGAAGGAGGTAGAGTTCATGTGGCGCGGCGGACGCTGCCAGTCCAGACCGAAAGCCAGCGGCTGCCAGCCAGTCTGCGGGCGCAGTTTTTCCTGGCCAACGTAGTGGGCCCAGCCACCACCGCTCTGGCCAATACAGCCACACATGATCAGCATGTTGATCAGGCCACGGTAGTTCATGTCCATGTGGTACCAGTGGTTCATACCGGCACCGACGATGACCATGGAACGGCCCTTGGTCTTGTCGGCGTTGTCGGCGAACTCACGGGCAATACGGATGACTTTTTCAGCCGGCACGCCGGTGATCTGTTCCTGCCAGGCTGGAGTGTAAGGCTTCACTTGATCATAGGAAGTAGCGCCATCGTCCTCGCCCAGGCCCCGATTGATGCCGTAGTTGGCCACCATCAGGTCGAACACGGTTACCACCCGACCTTCGGAACCGTCCGCCAGTTTGACGGTGCGGGCACCCAGCTTGTGGGTCAGGGTGTCGCTGACTTCCACGTGGTTGTAGTGGTCGTGTTCAATGCCGCCAAAGTACGGGAAGGCCACATCCACCACGTCGTCGTGGTTCTCGACCAGCGACAGCTGCAGGTTGACGTCGTTGCCTTTGGCCTGCTGTTTCAGGTTCCATTTGCCCTTCTCACCCCAGCGGTAACCGATGGAGCCGTTGGGCGCGGTCAGCTCGCCGGTGGCCTCGTCGATGGCGATGGTCTTCCACTCGGGGTTGTTCTCTTCCCCAAGGCCGTCGACCAGGTCGCTGGCACGCAGGAAACGGCCGGGCACGTACCGGCCATCGTCGCGCTGCTCGAGCATGACCAGGTAGGGCATGTCGGTGTACCGGCGCACGTAGTCGGTGAAGTAGTCGCTGGGCTTGTCAACGTGGAATTCCTTCAGGATCACGTGGCCCATGGCCATGCCCAGGGCGGCGTCGGTGCCCTGCTTCGGATTCAGCCACTCATCAGACAGTTTGGAGACTTCGGCGTAGTCCGGAGTGATGGCAACGGTCTTGGTACCCTTGTAGCGGACTTCAGTAAAGAAGTGGGCATCCGGGGTACGGGTCTGGGGCACGTTGGAACCCCAGGCAATGATGTAGCCGGAGTTGTACCAGTCGGCAGATTCCGGCACGTCGGTCTGCTCTCCCCAGGTTTGCGGAGAGGACGGAGGCAGGTCACAGTACCAGTCGTAGAAGCTCAGGCAGGTGCCGCCGATCAGTGACAGGTAACGGGCACCGGAGGCGTAAGACACCATGGACATCGCCGGAATCGGAGAGAAACCGATGATCCGGTCCGGTCCCACTTCCTTGGCGGTGTAGACGTTGGCGGCACCGATCAGCTCGTTGACTTCATCCCAGTTGGCACGCACAAAGCCACCCATACCACGGCGGGGCTTGTATTCGGCGGTTTTCAGGGGGTCTTCAACAATGGAGGCCCAGGCTTTCACCGGGTCTTTGTGCTCGGCCTTGGCTGCTCGCCAGAGCTTAACCAGGCTCTTGCGCATCAGCGGGTACTTCAACCGGTTGGCGCTGTACATGTACCAGGAGTAGCTGGCGCCACGGGGGCAGCCGCGAGGCTCATGGTTAGGCAGATCCGGGCGGGTGCGCGGGTAATCGGTCTGCTGGGTTTCCCAGGTGACCAGGCCGTTCTTGACGTAGATTTTCCAGCTACAGGAGCCGGTGCAGTTCACGCCGTGGGTAGAACGCACGATCTTGTCGTGCTGCCAGCGCTGGCGGTAGCCGTTTTCCCAGTCACGGTTGACTTCGTGGGTTTCACCGTGCCCGTTCGCGAAGGGTTCACGGTTCTTCCTGAAGTAATTCAGTTTGTCGATTAAATGACTCATGGTCTCTCTCCATCAACCCGGTTGCCGGATCTGTGTTCCGATTCGAAACCATTGTGAGGAATCAAAACCCCGAAATCTGCGTGGTTACTACCACATAACCCGGGTGTACCACCCTATGGGTAGATGATCTATATCCCGGGGTGGAGAAGCATGTTTCGCTCCTCTCTGCGGGCGTGCCGGGAGAAAAGCAGCAAGCTGCCACTCAGTAACAGGAAGAGGATCATGAATACTGCGGTGCGCACCCCCAGCCACTGATTCAAGCCGCCAAACGCAACCGGCAACACAAATGCAATGGCACAGGCACTGACCAGCAGAACCCCGGCAAACAGAGACGCTTCCTGTCGATTGGCCAGTATCACCATGCGCTGAAGCGACCCCATGGCGGTGCCCATGGCAACTCCCAGAACCACCACCAGGCCGCTCTCAAGGGAGACTGGCAGTGCAAACTCCACGATCAGTTCCTCCTCCACCCCGGTAATGAACAAAGTCATTGGTGGATAGGACAACACCACGAGTGCAACCAGACAGCCCGCCAGTGCGCGCGTCGCAACCCGGGCCGAACCGAAATGATCAGACAGGCCACCGCCCGCCACCTGAGCCACCGCTCCGGGAATCACAAACCATTGCGCCAGGCGCGCCCCGGAATCCAGCGTGAGCCCAAACTGGCCTGAAAGGAAATCCGGAAGCCACAACGCCAGTGCAAAAAAACTGCCGGCGACCACACCAAAATACAGACATAAAGGGAGGTTCCGACCCTGCCGGATCACCCCGAGAATTTCTCTGACCGATCGTTCACGGCTTTCGTCCTCCTCACCCGTGGCATCGGTCAGCATGATCAATAGCGCGATCACCAGAAGCAGAGTAATAAGATAAGCCAGGGGCACGCCTTGCCAGGAGAATGCCTCATGAAACAGCGGTACCAGATAATAATTGAAACCCGCTCCGGTTACCCCGGAGCCAAATACTCCAAGTACCAGGCCCAGCCGCCGGGTCTGGCAATGGCTGATCACAAACTGTAGGCCGGCGCCGTAGAAACCGCCTGCCAGCCCCAGTCCGGCAGCGGCAATAAGGTAGCCAGCGTAGGTGTTTGTCAGCAGCAGTATCCCCATGCACACTGCAAGACCGCACAGACACAACAGCATGACTTCACGGGCACCATATCGCTGCGCCGCAAGCCCGGCAGGAATGGCCAGTATGGCGCTGACCGCCATGGGCATGGCCAGCAAAACTCCAAACTGTAAACTGCTCAGGCCCAAGTCGGCTCGGAGATGAACCCCAGCGACCGCGAACAGCGTCCAGCAACCGGCCGCCACGACAAAACCAGTCAGCGCCAGTGGTAACACCACTGCCAGAGACGCCAGCCTGTCTTCATCCCGTTCCGATTGCATTCCACGCCCCCTCAATCCCATTCTTTAGTCTCGACTTTTGCCTGAACAAGGGTCAAAGGCTATGATGGGTTATAAACCATTGGGGTAATTGACTATCCTCAAGGAGGTATCACGGCGGGGCGTTTTCCACGATAATTTTGCTGCCTGTCACTATCCACATTCCTTGAGCCTTGAAGCTATCCATGACCTCCAGAAGCCCGCTAGTAAATCGACTGGCTGTTGTTATCGGCGCCATCGTGCTGACTGCCATTGTCAGCATGGCCACTACTCTGGCTGTGTCCAATAGCATTGAGGGCAATGCTACTGCTATCAACCTTGCCGGTTCTCTGCGAATGGGAGCCTTTCAACTGGCGGCAAGATCGGCCACGGACGATCCCCAGGACAGCACAGGCACCATTAATCAACGCATTGAGGAGTACGAGGACAGGCTCAGGGATCCCGCCATCATCCGCTCCATCCCCCGAACAGATGACCATCCACTTGTGGAGCAATATAAAATCGTGGAATACGGCTGGGCCAATCAGCTCAGACCGTCACTGGAAAGCCACCAAACCGGCTCCCCCCTATCCTCCGAGATGATCGCGGCAGTGGAAAATTACACCGGAGAAGTAGATCGACTGGTCTCCATGCTGGAGCAACGCACCGAAGCCCGAATCGATCTGCTGCACCTTATCCAGATCATCAGCATGGTATTCTCGGTATTGATTGTTCTCGCCCTGTTTCTGGACCTCAAAAACCGGATTCTCCGGCCGCTGCGGAAACTGGTGGGCATCGCCACTGCCGTGGGCGAGCAGGATTTCAGCCACAAAGCCAACCTCAAAGGTTCCGATGAACTGGCACAACTGGGCCAGGCCTTCGACCAGATGACCAGTGAACTGGCGCTGACCTACTACGAGCTTGAAAGCCGCGCCCGGCAGAAAACCGAAGAACTTGAAGTCAGCCACGCCGCGCTTCAGGTAATGCACTCCGCCAGCCGCGGGCTGTTCGCCAATCACGATCTGTGTAGTGGCGCCATCCCGATGCTGCAGGATCTGGAGCAGCTGCTGGGTATCGGCCCCATCCGGCTGTTCCTGCATGACAAGGAATCGGCAGAACCCGTGGAGGCCATTACCACCGCCACGCCCAAACGCCCCTTCTATTGCCGGGATCACCATTGCAATGCCTGCCTGGTAACCCCCGAGGTCTACGATGAGATGCCGCTGGAAAATAATGACGGCCGGCGGCTGTTGCTGCCCATCCGCACTCCCGGGCAGTTGCTGGGCACACTGGAGGTCTGGTATCCGGCTGAGAAAGGATTACCGGAGACCTCTCGCCGCCTGCTGGAAACCCTGACCGACCAGCTGGCAACTGCCATCTTCCTGGAAAAACAGATCACCGAAGAACAACAGCTGACGCTGGCAGAAGAACGCACGGTGATTGCCCGGGAGCTGCACGATTCCCTGGCACAATCGCTCTCGTACCTGAAAATGCAGGTGACCCGTCTGCGCCGGCTGAACATCGATGGCGAGCAGAAGCCCATCCACGACGACATCCTGGATGAACTGAGCACTGGCCTGAACAGCGCCTACCGCCAGCTGAGAGAACTGCTGGCCACCTTCCGGCTGAAGCTGGATACACCGGATCTGGCGACTGCCCTGCGCAAAACCATCGACGAATTCTCGGAGCGACTCGGGAAACCTGTAGAGTTCGAATACAACCTGCCGCCGCAGACGTTGTCGCCAAATGAAGAAATCCACACCCTGCAAATCATTCGTGAAGGGCTGGCCAATGCCGTCAAACACGCCGATGCCACTGACATAGCGGTAAAAGTGGTGTTCGATTCACCACAGGTACGGGCCAGCATACAGGACAATGGGAAAGGCCTGCCCGGTGGCGACCAGCCCGTGAACCACTATGGCCTGATTATCATGCAGGACCGTGCCCGCACACTCGGCGGCAAGGTCAATGTGCGAAACAGGGATGAAGGCGGCGTGGAAGTCGCGCTAACATTCGTACCCAAGAGCCGCAACCTGATTCCAACGGAAACTACGCCGGCCTGAGCCGAGCGCAGGACAAAAGAGAGAAACAATGTCTGAGACACCCGCAAGCATTCTGTTGATCGACGACCACCCGCTGCTGCGCCAGGGCATCAAACAGCTGATCGGCATGGAAGACGACATGGAAGTGATCGGCGAAGCCAGCAATGCCGCCGATGGCATCCGTCTGGCCACCGAGCTGGAGCCGGACCTGATCCTGATGGACCTGAACATGCCGGAAATGGATGGTATCGAAGCCCTGAGAAAGCTCAGGGAACAGAATGTCAGTTCCCGCATTGTGATGTTCACCGTCTCCGACCAGGAAGACGATGTGGTTGCGGCACTGCGTGCGGGCGCCGACGGTTACCTGCTCAAGGACATGGAGCCGGAAGACATGATCGCCCAGTTGCATCAGGCTGCCGTAGGCAAGATGGTAATCAGCGACCGCCTCACCACCCTGCTGGCCGAAGCCCTGCGTTCCAACAAACCGCAGCAGACCAGCCGCCCCGACTTCGACAGTCTGACACCCCGGGAGAAAGACATTCTCCGGCTGATTGCCGAAGGGCTGTCCAACAAGATGATCGGGCGAAAACTCGACATCAGTGACGGCACTGTCAAAGTTCACGTCAAACATCTGCTGAAAAAACTGAACCTGCGCTCGCGGGTGGAAGTGGCCGTCTGGGCGGTCGAGGAAGGCCTGCACAAGGGCTGACTTGCATTCGCCTGAGTTATATCAAATCCGTTTTTGGTGGTTTGAGGTAGGCTTTCCCGATCTGTTTCATGATCCCAGGAGAGCCTGCCATGCTGCCCACTCTGCCCAGTTTCGGCAAATTGCCCACACCACCCGGGTTCGCGCAGCTGCAACGCCTGAGCAGTCAACTCCAGCACAATCCGCTTGCGGACCAGACCCTAGCCGTCATCCGGGAGTATGCCCCGTCACCGGTGCCGCTGCTGAACGGCATTGACCAGCGAATCCCCCTACCCCTGAAACAACTGGCAGCCGAAGCGCCCCTCAACCGGCTATTCTCGGATGCCATTGCAGAAGGTGAGTTCGACGATTTCGAGGGACGTCGAATCCGCCTCGAAATCAATGGCGGCCAGCCAGGCATCACCCTCGGTTACTGGGCGGGACGCCTGCGGGTGCTGAACGGCCCCGGTGAAGCCACCATCCGGGGTTCCGTTGGTGCATTCCGGACATTGGCGGAACGAAAACAGGATCCCGATCAGCTGTTTTTCCAGCGGCGACTGGTTATTGAGGGGGATACTGAACTGGGACTGGCCCTGAAAAATCTGCTCGACAGCCTGGACTGGCACCTGCGGCTCAGGGATTTTCTGAAGCCCTGGTAAGCGCCCACTCCGGGAAGGTTCGCCAGTTGGTAACCCAGGCAGGATGAGGGTGGCGCTTGAGAAAAGACAACGATGAATAGCCGGTACCGAAGTCGTCCAGGGAAAAGGTCACGCCAAGCTGTCGCCAATCCTCCAGCTCAGAACCGGCTGGTATAACCGGGCGCTTAAGGAGGGATTGATGCGCAATTAACATGTGCAGCAAGTTCTAATGCATACGTTGAAGCTAACGGCTTGCCTCGTGCACGGCACCGGCAGTTCTGATGGCCCGTTTCGATATCTTTGAAAATAGGGATGGGGCTGGCTATCTGCTGGATGTTCAGTCAGACCTTCTCAGTGGCTTAAACACCCGAGTTGTTCTGCCACTGCGACCCGAATCCTCGGCGCCCTCCCTCACTCAGGGCGGCGTTAAATCAAGGAAACCAACCGCCTTAACCGGCTCATCACATCCAGGTTGTTGGCTTCCATAGCCTCCAGTGCGTTCAGCGCATCTTCGTGACGACTGTCATGGTGAGCCCGCACTGCCTCAATAACGTACACATGCACCAGTCGGCGTGGCTCCTCAATAGCTTTGAAATCCATTCGGCCGGCGTACTGCTGGTTACCATCACCCTGGTAGTACCACTGGCCGAGCCGACATTCAGTTTCAGAAGGCAAAGTGTCTACAGTTCGATCAGACAGCCCCGCAAGAATCAGGTAAACGGTGAGTTTGATTTCCAGCTCTTCCAGGCTGGCCAGCTCGATTTCCGACAGCAAGGCGGCGTTGCCCAAAGCCGTAGACGAATTGTCCGCAAGATCAATCAACGACATCAAACGGTCCCGGGCGGTTTCGGCCTCTTCGGCAAGCTTTTGCATTTCTTCGCTGCTCGCCTTGCTGGCCCCGGAGACCGCGGAGGTCGGGCTGCGAATCCGGTTGATGGCCTCATCGATTTCACGGGTGGCCTCACCCGCCCGGAATGCAAGGTTACGGACTTCTGTCGCCACCACGCTGAACCCCCGCCCGTGCTCGCCGGCCCGGGCGGCTTCGATACTGGCGTTCAGAGCGAGCAGTGACGTCTGATCAGACACACCATCAATAACATCCACCAGCGAGGTTATACTTCCGGTTTCTGTTTCAAGCGCCTTGATCTGCTCCGAAGAACTCACTACCTTCTGGCGTGCGCCATCCAGGCGTCGAACCAGCGTTGCCATTCCGTCGCGCACCTGGCCGGATTCATCACGGGTTCTGAGGGCGTCACTGCGCCGGGAGCCGAGCAAATCCGACAACTCGCTGAAGGATCCTTTGAGTTCGCTCAGCGAGGAACCGAACTGACCAAGGCCTGCCATCAGTCGGTGGCCAAGCTCAAGTTCTGAGCGGGTCTTTACCAGCGCATTGCGCTCTTCCTCCAGTTCGGCTTCCAGCCTGCGATTCTGCTCATCTCGCTCAGCATATGCCTTGCTCAATGCCGACAGCTCCGCTTCAAGCGCTTCCACACGCTTTGTGGACGGCCAAAAACCCATAATCCTACTCCAGCCCATCAATAATGATTCATATTTTATACATGTTTTAGATCGTGGCAGTAAGGGGTTGTAACAACAGGCCGACCCCAAAGCGGGTAGCGGATGGCTTCAGAGCGTTTCGTTCAGGATATAGTTCCGCAGCGCCACCGCGTTGTTGTGCTCGGTGTCTTTGGCAGCAAATACCAGCGTTATACGTTTGTGCTCATCAAGAATCTTCCGGAGTGTTTCCAGGTCATCTGCCGCCTCATCGGACTTGAGTTCTTTCAGGTAGCGGTCACAGAACTCCGACCATTTGTCCGGATCATGACCAAACCATTTACGTAAATCGGTAGACGGCGCCAGTCCTTTCAACCAGTGGGTGATGTCGGCCTCTTCCTTGGCAACGCCCCGGGGCCAAATGCGGTCTACCAGTATACGCGGGCCGTCTGAGCGGGCGGCGGTGTCGTAGGCTCGTTTGAGGCGAATATCCATACATATTTCCCATCAGGCTAATGATGTTCCTGAGCCTAACCCTGGATATTCATGAACTCAAAACCCACCATGACACAGAGCATTTACCGCATCTCAAAAAACTCCCGGTGCATCCGCTTCGCCGGCATACCCCATTTACGGAACTGATCGAACAGCGTGTTGGCCAGCCCCACCGGGCCGCAGTACCACAGGCTGGCGTTCTGCCAGTCGGGTACCGCATCCCGGATTTCCTCCGGCGTCAGCCGGCCTTCGGTACGGCTGCATCGAATGACCAGGTTAACGCCCGCGGCTTCCGCATCTGCCCGCAACTTGGCCAGGGCCTCTTCGCTAACATCCGCGGTAGGATGGAACAGGTAAACGGAACGATTGTCAGGACAACCCACCAGGCGTCCCATCCGGGCAATAAACGGCGTAATACCAATACCCGCCCCCACCCAGATCTGGGTGCGGCAATCATCTTCGAAATCAAAGCCGCCATAGGGCCCCTCCAACGTAACCGGCATACCCTCGCAGATCCGGCGGCTGGCCCGGCGGGTGTGGTCCCCCAGTTCCTTGACCACAAACTTCAGGCACCGGGTTTCCGGGTTCCAGTCTGATGCAATGGTGTAAGGGTGCGGGCCTTCCGCAGCATCCGAGGTGATAAAGGCAAACTGCCCGGGACTATGGCCGGACCATCCCTGCACCACCTTCACCAGAAATTCGAAAACTTTCAGATCAGGATAGTGAGCCACGGAAACCACCTCCCCCGGTACCTTCCGAACCTTGCCCGGCCAGCCCACCAGCAGCAAAACGGCTGCAACACTGCCAGCCACAACAGCGGCCTGAGTCAGCCAGCCAATGGGCGCTGCCCAGTAATCAAACTCCATCAGGATAAAGCTGTGCCAGGCCAGGGGCAGGAAAACCACCGCCAGCAATTTGTGGGTTTTACGGAACA
>JAJUKC010000025.1 GCA_029264995.1 Marinobacter sp.
CGAGTTCAAGCGGGACGTGGTTATCGACCTGGTTTGCTACCGTCGCCGTGGCCACAACGAGGCCGACGAGCCGGCTGCTACCCAGCCGCTGATGTACGACAAGATCCGCAAGCTGAAAACCACTCGCGCTCTGTACGCAGAGCAGCTAGTTGAAGCCGGCGTGATCAGCGAAGACGAAGCCAGGCAGATGGAGAACGACTACCGTGACGCACTCGACAAGGGTGAACACGTGGTCAAGTCCCTGGTCAAGGAGCCGAGCAAAGAGCTCTATGTTGACTGGGCGCCTTACCTGGGCCACGAGTGGACTGCCAAGTGCAAGACCAGCGTTCCCCTGAAAACGATCCAGAAGCTGGGCAAGAAACTGACCCAGGTTCCGGAAGGGTTCAGCATCCAGCGTCAGGTTTCCAAGATTGTTAATGACCGCGAAAAGATGACAGCCGGCGCACTGTCCCTGAACTGGGGCTACGGCGAAATGATGGCGTACGCCACCCTGCTGAATGAAGGTCATCCGATCCGCCTGACTGGTCAGGATGTCGGCCGGGGCACCTTCTCGCACCGTCACGCCGTTTTGCATAACCAGAAAGATGGCTCTACCCATATTTCCCTCCAGAACCTGAAAGACGATCAGCCGAGGTTCGATATCTATGACTCAATTCTGTCAGAAGAAGCGGTCATGGCATTCGAATACGGTTATGCCACCACGACCCCGAACGCGCTGATTGTTTGGGAGGCCCAGTTCGGCGACTTCGCCAACGGTGCCCAGGTGGTGATTGATCAGTTCCTGACCAGTGGTGAGCATAAGTGGGGCCGCCTGTGTGGCCTGACGCTGCTGCTGCCGCACGGTTATGAAGGGCAGGGGCCGGAGCACAGTTCCGCCCGTCTGGAGCGCTTCCTGCAGTTGTGTGCCGAGCACAATATTCAGGTCTGTGTGCCCACCACACCGTCTCAGGTGTTCCACATGTTGCGTCGGCAGGTGAAGCGTCCGCTGCGTAAGCCGCTGGTAGCCATTACGCCCAAGAGTCTGCTGCGTCACAAGGAAGCGATTTCGGGCCTGGACGATCTGACATCCGGAACCTTCCAGACGATTCTGCCGGAGAAAGAGCCGTCCGATCCCAAGAAAGTGACTCGCCTGATCCTCTGCAGTGGCAAGGTCTACTATGATCTTCTGGAGAAGAAAAAGGCGGACGAGCGGGACGATGTCGCGATTGTTCGTATCGAACAATTGTATCCGTTCCCGGGTGATGACCTGGACGAACTGCTGAGCCAGTACAGCAAGCTCAAGCATGTGGTCTGGTGTCAGGAAGAGCCGATGAACCAGGGAGCCTGGTACTGCAGTCAGCATCACATGCGGAACGCACTGCAGCGCCTGAATCCCAAGCTATATCTCCAGTATGCCGGTCGTGAGGCTTCTGCTGCTCCTGCCTGTGGACACATGTCTGTTCACATTGAAGAGCAGAAGAAACTGGTTAACGACGCGTTTGAAATCTGACGAGCTACCGAACTAAGGATCCGTAATGTCAACAGAGATTAAAGCCCCCGTTTTCCCTGAATCGGTTGCCGAAGGCACCGTCGCGACCTGGCACAAGCAGCCGGGTGAGGCCTGTTCCCGTGACGAGCTGATTGTCGATATCGAAACCGAAAAGGTTGTGCTCGAAGTGGTTGCGCCGGCGGATGGTGTGATCGAAGAAATTCTCAAGAACGAAGGCGACACCGTGGAAAGCGGTGAGGTCATCGGCAAGTTCAAGGAAGGCGCAGCAGGTGAATCCAAGCCGGCCGAGAGCAAGTCTGAAGCGAAAGCCGAAGCTCCGAAAGCCGAGGAGAAATCCGAAGCCGCTTCCGGCGATGCGATTCTGAGCCCGGCTGCCCGCAAGCTTGCCGAAGAAAACAACGTTGATCCGAGCGCGGTAAAAGGCACTGGTAAAGATGGCCGTGTTACCAAGGAAGACGTTCAGAACTACGTGGACAGCAACAAGTCCTCCGGTGGTGCGCCTGCGGCCAAACCGGCAGCGATGCCTGAGGTAAACGTTGGCCAGGGCGAGCGCGCCGAGAAGCGGGTTCCGATGACACGCCTGCGTGCCAGCATCGCCAAGCGTCTGGTTGACGCCCAGCAGACAGCCGCCATGCTGACCACCTTTAACGAGGTGAACATGGCGCCGATCATGGAACTGCGTAAGCAGTACCAGGACAGCTTCGTGAAGCGCCACGGCATCAAGCTGGGCTTCATGTCGTTCTTCACCAAAGCAGCGACCGAAGCTCTGAAGCGCTTCCCCGCCGTGAATGCCTCCATCGACGGTAACGACATGGTGTACCACGGTTACCAGGATGTGGGCGTAGCAGTATCCACTGACCGTGGTCTGGTGGTTCCTGTTCTGCGTGACACCGATGCCATGGGCCTGGCCGACATCGAGAAGAAGATCGTCGAGTACGGTACCAAGGCGAAGGAGGGCAAGCTGGCCATTGAAGATATGACCGGCGGCACCTTCACCATCACCAACGGTGGTATTTTCGGTTCTCTGATCTCCACGCCGATTCTGAACCCGCCGCAGACTGCGATTCTGGGTATGCACAAGATCCAGGAGCGCCCGATGGCGGTGAATGGCAAGGTTGAGATCCTGCCAATGATGTACCTGGCGCTGTCATACGATCACCGTATGATCGATGGCAAGGAAGCGGTGCAGTTCCTGGTGGCCATCAAGGAAATGCTGGAAGACCCGGCACGTATCCTGCTGGATGTGTAATCTGACACTCAACGAATTCGATAACAGGAAAGATTATGTCCGATAAGTTCGACGTTATTGTCATTGGTGCAGGCCCCGGTGGTTACGTTGCTGCCATTAAAGCCGCTCAGCTGGGTCTGAAGACCGCGTGTGTGGAGTCCTGGACTGGTAAAGACGGCAAGAGCCAGGTGCTCGGCGGTACCTGCCTGAACGTAGGCTGTATTCCGTCCAAGGCCCTGCTGGAAGTGACTCACAAGTTTGAAGAAGCCAACCACGATTTCGAAGGTTTCGGCATTCAGACCAAGGGTGTAAGCATCGACGTCGCCAAGATGATGGAGCGCAAGGCTGGCATCGTTAAGCAGCTGACCGGTGGTATTGCCGGCCTCTTCAAGGCCAATGGCGTAACCTCCATCCACGGTCACGGCAAGTTGCTGGCGGGTCGCAAGGTTGAAGTCACCGACAAGGATGGCAAAACCAAGACCTACGAAGCCGACAACGTAATCATTGCCACCGGTTCCCGGCCGATTGAGATTCCGCCGGCGCCGTTCGACGGTGAGTACATCGTCGATTCCGAGGGCGCGCTGGAGTTTACCGAAGTGCCCAAGCGCCTTGGCGTGATCGGTGCCGGTGTTATTGGTCTGGAGCTGGGTAGCGTCTGGGCCCGTCTGGGTTCAGAAGTAACCGTGATCGAAGCTCAGGACAGCTTCCTGCCGGCGGTTGACCAGCAGTGTGCCAAGGATGCCCTGAAGCAATTCCAGAAGCAGGGACTAAACATTGTCATGGGTGCCCGCATGACCGGTGCGGAAGTCAAACGCAAGCTGGTTAACGTCAGCTATGAAGACTCCAAGGGCAAGCAGGAAGCCAAGTTTGACAAGCTGATCGTGGCTGTTGGCCGTCGCCCGTACACCGATGGCGCACTGGCGGAAGACTCCGGCGTGACCATGGACGAGCGCGGCTTCATTTTCGTAGACGACAACTGCAAGACCGAAGCGCCAGGTGTCTGGGCCATCGGTGATGTGGTTCGTGGTCCGATGCTGGCCCATAAAGCGTCTGAAGAAGGCGTGATGGTTGCCGAGCGTATTGCCGGGCACAAGCCCCAGGTCAACTACGACTGCATTCCCAACGTCATCTATACCTTCCCTGAGGTTGCCTGGGTCGGCAAGACCGAAGAGCAGCTGAAAGCTGAAGGCGAAGAGTACAACGTAGGAACCTTCCCGTTTGCGGCGAACGGTCGTGCCATGGCTGCCAATGCGGCTTCCGGTATGGTCAAGATCATCGCAGACGCGAAAACCGACCGTATTCTTGGCTTCCACGTGGTGGGTCCGCAGGCGTCTGAAATCGTTGCCCAGGGCGTGATCGCCATGGAATTCGGTTCCAGCGCAGAAGATCTGGCCCTGACCTGTTTCGCGCACCCGACTCTGTCCGAGTCCGTGCACGAAGCGGCCCTGGCCGTTGCAGGCGGTGCGATTCACGTCGCCAACCGTCGCAAGAAGAAGTAACGCATTGTCGGAATACGGGGCGCCAACTGGGGCGCCCCGCTGCCATCATAACGGCGGCTTTTCGCATGTGTGACCGGCAGGCCGAGGCGATCCCTGGCCTGCCAGAACGAATTCGTTCCAGCTGCACCAATGGCGGTGCACTGACGGGTTCATTTCCGTACGTGGTTATCCTCCATCAATAGACGGGACATTAACTATGAATTTGCACGAATATCAGGGCAAGCAGCTGTTCGCTGAGTACGGCCTGCCCGTATCCAAAGGCATTGCCTGCGATACTCCCAAGGAAGCCGTAGCAGCGGCAGACGAAATCGGCGGTGACGGCTGGGTAGTCAAAGCCCAGGTTCACGCTGGTGGTCGCGGCAAGGCCGGCGGTGTAAAGCTGGTCAAGAGCAAAGAAGAGATCCGTGAATTCGCCGAAAAGTGGCTGGGTAAGAACCTGGTTACCTACCAGACCGACGAAAACGGCCAGCCGGTCAGCAAGATTCTGGTTGAATCCCTCACCGACATCGACCAGGAGCTGTACCTGGGCGCAGTGGTAGACCGTGGTTCCCGTCGTATCGTTTTCATGGCCTCTACTGAAGGTGGCGTGGAAATCGAGAAGGTTGCTGAAGAAACTCCGGAAAAGATCCTGAAAGCCGAGATTGATCCGCTGGTCGGCGCTCAGCCGTACCAGGGTCGCGAGCTGGCGTTCAAGCTGGGCCTGGAAGGCAAGCAGATCGGTCAGTTCACCAAGATTTTCCTTGGCCTGGCCAAACTGTTTGAAGAGTGCGACCTGGCGCTGGTTGAAATCAACCCGCTGGTAATCACCCCGGCCGGTGATCTGCACTGTCTCGACGCCAAAGTAGGCGTAGATGGCAACGCGCTGTACCGCCAGAAGAAAATCCACGATATGCACGATCCCTCCCAGGAAGACTCCCGGGAAGCGGAAGCGGCCAAGTGGGAGCTCAACTATGTTGCGCTGGAAGGCAACATCGGCTGCATGGTTAACGGTGCTGGCCTGGCCATGGGCACCATGGACATCATCAAGCTGTCCGGCGGCCAGCCGGCCAACTTCCTGGACGTAGGCGGCGGCGCAACCAAAGAGCGCGTATCCGAAGCGTTCAAGATCATCCTGTCTGACGACGCGGTACAGGCCGTTCTGGTTAACATCTTCGGTGGTATTGTTCGCTGCGACATGATCGCTGAGGGCATCATCGGTGCGGTTAAAGAAGTCGGCGTTAAAGTGCCTGTTGTGGTTCGTCTGGAAGGCAACAACGCGGAGCTGGGTACCAAGGTACTCGCCGAAAGTGGCCTGAACATCATCGCCGCCACCAGCCTGGCGGACGCCGCAGAGCAAGTCGTTAAAGCCGCAGGGGGTAAATAATGAGCATCCTGATCAACAAAGACACCAAGGTTATCTGCCAGGGCTTTACCGGCGCACAGGGTACCTTCCACTCTGAGCAGGCCATCGCTTATGGCACCAAGATGGTAGGTGGTGTCAGCCCCGGTAAGGGCGGCACTGAGCATCTGGGTCTGCCGGTGTTCAACACCGTACGTGAAGCGGTAGAAAAGACCGGCGCTGAAGCGACCGTCATCTACGTTCCGGCTCCGTTCTGTAAAGACGCCATCATCGAAGCGGCCGACGCCGGTATTCAGTTGATCGTTTGTATCACTGAAGGTATTCCGACCATCGACATGCTGTACGCCAAAGAATATGTTGATCGTAAAGGCGTTCGCATGATCGGCCCGAACTGCCCGGGCGTGATCACTCCGGACGAGTGCAAGATCGGCATCATGCCTGGCCATATCCACAAGAAGGGTAAGGTTGGTATCGTGTCCCGTTCCGGCACCCTGACCTATGAAGCGGTCAAGCAGACCACGGACTTCGGCTACGGTCAGTCCACCTGTATCGGTATCGGTGGCGACCCGATTCCTGGCTCCAACTTCATCGACATTCTGAAGCTGCTGCAGGAAGATCCGGAAACCGAAGCCATCGTCATGATTGGTGAGATCGGTGGTACCGCTGAGGAAGAAGCGGCTGCGTTCATCAAAGAGAACGTCACCAAGCCGGTGGTTTCCTACATTGCCGGTGTCACTGCACCTCCGGGCAAGCGTATGGGCCATGCTGGCGCCATCATCTCTGGTGGTAAGGGTACGGCGGACGAGAAGTTTGCTGCCCTGGAAGACGCCGGTGTTAAAACCGTGCGCAGCCTGGCCGAAATCGGCAAGGCCCTGAAGGAAGTGACTGGCTGGTAAAGCAGCCCTGAGCTTCACCAAAACCCCCGGATTCGCGAGAATTCCGGGGGTTTTGCGTTATGGGGCTCCGGTTTTGTGCCGCATTGCTTAACGCCGGCGAGTGTAAAGACTATAATGCCCGGTCAGCCTGATTTCAGCGGCCGGTTTAGGCGCTGATCTCCGGCGCTCTATAAACAGAAAGAAGGAGTTCGTGCTTTGAGTTCTGTCGATTCCCAGCAAAGAGTGTTGTCCGGCATGCGTCCGACCGGCAAGCTGCACCTCGGCCACTACCATGGTGTGCTGAAAAACTGGGTCAAGCTCCAGCACGAGTACGAGTGCTTCTTCTTTGTCGCGGACTGGCACGCCCTGACCACCCAGTACGATGACCCGTCAGGCATCGAGCAAAGCGTATGGGATATGGTCATCGACTGGCTGGCGGCCGGTGTTAATCCTGGCTCGTCCACCATGTTTATCCAGTCCCAGGTTCCGGAACACGCCGAGCTGCACCTGTTGTTGTCTATGATCACGCCCCTGGGCTGGCTGGAGCGCATTCCCACCTACAAGGATCAGCAGGAGAAACTGCGGGAAAAGGATCTGGCCACCTACGGCTTCCTTGGTTACCCGCTGCTGCAGACTGCGGATATCCTGATGTACCGGGCTGGCAAGGTTCCGGTGGGGGCAGACCAGGTATCCCATGTTGAGATAACCCGGGAAATTGCCCGTCGGTTCAATCACATCTATGGCCGCGAGCCCGGTTTCGAAGAGCAGGCTGAGGCCGCTATCGTCAAGATGGGTAAAAAGAACGCCAAGCTCTACCGCAGCCTGAAAAAACGCTATCAGGAAGAGGGCGACTTTGAGGCGCTGGAAACCGCTCGGGCCCTGCTCAAAGAACAGCAGAACATTTCTCTGGGTGACCGCGAGCGGCTTTATGGCTTCATTGAAGGCGGCGGCAAGGTGATATTGCCTGAACCGCAGCCGCTGCTCACGCCGGAATCCAAAATGCCGGGGCTGGACGGCCAGAAAATGTCCAAGTCCTACAACAATTACATTGGCTTGCGTGAAGATCCGGACAGTGTTGCTCAGAAGGTCCGGACCATGCAGACCGACCCGCAGCGGGTGCGCCGGACAGACCCGGGCGAACCGGAGAAGTGCCCGGTCTGGGGTATGCACAAAGTCTACTCGGACGAGCAGACCTGCCAGTGGGTACAGGAAGGCTGTCGCAGCGCCGGCATTGGCTGCCTGGACTGCAAAAAGCCGCTGATCGATGCCATCATCGAGGAACAGAAGCCGTTGCATGAGCGTGCCCGGGAATACGAGAGCAACCCGGATCTGGTGCATTCCATTCTGCAGGAAGGTCGAGAGCATGCGCGCGATGCTGCCCGCGATACTCTGGAAGAAGTCCGTGCAGCGATGGGGCTCAGCTACCGCTGATTCCTGATCGCCAATAACGTCAAAGGCTGGCAAAGGCATGACCGAAGACACCAGGGAGCCGGAAGCGGCGCAGGCAACGACACCGGAACAGGTGCCGCTGGCGCTCGTATCCGGCAAACCCCTGGTGGACATCCCGAAGGATCTTTACATCCCGCCCGATGCGCTCGCGGTTTTTCTGGAGGCCTTCGAGGGGCCGCTGGATTTGCTTCTGTACCTCATTCGCCGCCAGAACATGAATATCCTCGATATTGATGTCAGTGAAATCACCCGCCAGTACATGGATTACATTGGTGCGGTGGAAGCGATGCGATTCGAACTGGCAGCCGAATATCTGGTGATGGCGGCGACCCTGGCGGAGATCAAATCCCGCATGTTGCTGCCCCGCCAGGAGAGTGACGATGAAGAGGATATCGATCCCCGGGCAGAGCTGATTCGCCGGCTTCAGCAGTACGAACGGTTCAAGAAAGCCGCAGAAGATATCGACGAGATCCCGCGCATGGAGCGGGATACCTTTGCGGCGTCCGCTGCCTTACCCAAGCTTCCGTCATCACAACCTCATCCAGATGTTGATATGAAGGAGTTGTTGCTGGCGTTACAGGGCGTGCTGCAAAGGGCGGATCTGTTTACCAGCCACCATGTCGAGAAAGAGCGGTTATCGACAAGGGAGAGGATGTCCCACATTCTGTCGGTACTGCAGGGTGACCGGTTCGTGACCTTTGAGAGCCTGTTTACCCTTGAAGAAGGCCGGCTGGGAGTGGTTGTAACCTTTCTGGCTACACTGGAACTGGTGAAAGAACAGCTGATTGAAATCGTTCAGGCGGAAGTGCTCGGCCCCATTCATGTCAGGGCACGGGCGGCAAGCTGAAGGATCGAGTGACACTATGAACGAAGAACATCTGGCCCGTATTCAGGCTATTGCGGAGGCGGCACTGTTGGCTGCCGGCAAGCCGTTGTCTCTGGAGCAGCTGCGTGAGCTGTTTGGCGAAGACGAACGCCCGGCCCGGCAGGTGATGGAGCATGTGTTGATGATGCTGGAGCAATCCTGCGAAGGCCGTGGCTTCGAGCTTCGCAAGGTTGCCAGCGGCTACCGATTGCAGGTTCGGGAAGAGTTTGCGCCATGGGTGGGTCGGCTGTTTGAGGAAAAGCCCCAGCGTTATTCCCGGGCGCTTCTGGAAACCCTGGCCCTGATTGCCTATCGTCAGCCCATCACCCGTGGCGAGATCGAAGATATTCGTGGGGTTACGGTAAGCAGCAATATCATTCGAACACTGCTTGAGCGAGAGTGGGTGCGTGTGGTTGGTCATCGGGATGTCCCTGGGCGGCCTGCCATGTATGCAACCACGCGCCAGTTCCTCGATTATTTCAACCTGACCGGGCTGGATGAACTGCCTCCGCTTTCTGAGGTACGCGACCTTGAAGAAATCGGTCGGGAAATAGAGCAGAACATGCAGGGAGAGATCAAATTCGACTCTCCTGATGGTTCCGGCGCCAGTCCGGACTCCGAGGCGGAGTCCGAGGCGCCTGAGTCGGATCAGACACTTCACTGAAACCCCAGGTTTCAGCTCCGTATATCAAGGATATCTACCCCTATGGCGGTAAAAGGCCCCGAAAACAAAACAGCCCGTAGCGACCAGTCTCTCAGTGCAGGCCCGGAGAGGGTGCAGAAGCTGCTTGCCCGCGCCGGCGTTGGCTCCCGGCGGGAAGTGGAAGGCTGGATAGAGGCAGGTCGATTACTGGTCAATGGCGTTCCGGTTCAGCCTGGCCAGAAGGCTTCCACTTCTGATCGTTTTGAGCTTGATGGCAAGCTGCTGGACGTGAGTTCCGCTGCCGAGGTTGTGCGCCGGGTGCTGGTTTACAACAAGCCAGAGGGTGAAGTAACCAGCCGGAAAGACCCGGAAGGGCGGCCCACGGTATTTGACCGCCTGCCGCGGCTCAAGGATCAGCGCTGGATCTCCATCGGGCGTCTGGATATCAACACCACCGGTCTGGTGCTGTTCACCACCGATGGTGAGTTGGCCAATCGTTTGATGCATCCGTCCAGCCAGATTGACCGGGAATACGCTGTCCGGGTATTCGGTGAAGTGAACGACGCCATGATTGAGCGCCTGATGGAAGGTGTGCTGCTTGAAGACGGCATGGCCAAGTTTACCGATATCAGCCCGGCGGGTGGTAAAGGTATGAACCAGTGGTTCCACGTTACCTTGCTGGAAGGTCGTAACCGGGAAGTGCGCCGCCTGTGGGAATCTCAGGGCGTTCGGGTGAGCCGTCTCAAGCGGGTACGGTATGGACCGATTTTCCTGCCCAGCCGATTGACCATGGGGCGTTGGGAAGAGCTGGATCAGAAGGGTGTTGATGCGCTGAGCCGTGCCGTCGGGCTTGGCAGTGTTGCTGTTCCCCAGAAAACCCCGGGAGAGCAGGCTGCCCATGATCGCAAGCGCCGCAAGAGCCCTGGCAAATCACTGCAACGGGCGCGTAAAGGTGGAAGCTGGCAAGTCGCGGATGGTGCGCCGCCAAAATCCCGGTCGGATTCCCGTGGGAAGCCGTCTGCAGGCAAGGGGAGAAAGCCCACACGCTGAGGCTTCTCTTCAGGAAATACTCGCGAATACCCGCGTGCAGTTTCTGCCGGCCGCCTTGGCCCGGTAGAGGGATTCGTCGGCCCGGGCAAGCCATTGCTCGGGCTCTTCATCGGCCAGATGCATGGCCACACCGCAACTGGCGGTAACCGTCAACGGTGTTTCACCACCATCCACTCGAATGCTTTCAATAGCGCCCCGGATTCGGTTCGCTACATCACGGGCCTCCGGCTCGTTGGTATGGGGCAGGAGAATGGCGAACTCCTCGCCGCCAAAGCGATAGACCGTGTCTGAATTACGCAGGGCCTGCTCGAGCTTTTCGGCGGTGCGAGCCAGAATGTGGTCGCCGACCACGTGGCCGTGATTGTCGTTAATCAGTTTGAAGTGATCCAGATCGCACAGGATCAGACTCCAGGGTGCGCCATGTCTGTCCGCCATGGCGCTGGCGCGCCGGAGCGCCTCGTCCAGTGCCCGTTTGTTGCCAATGCCAGTCAGGGAGTCTGTCAATGCGGCCTGCTCGATGGCAATGAACTGACAGGCGTTGCGAATATGACAGATTGCACCGGATAGCATCATCTCAATACCGGTCAGTTCTTCTTCGCTGAATCGCTGGCGGCGGTGTAGTGTCAGCGTGCCATACTGATGACCTTCAAGAGACAGGCGGTATTCACAACGGTGGGGGCCGCCCATTCCCGTGGAAAAAACGAAGTCCTGACGGGCGATGCGATGCCGGTAGTTAAGCGAATCGAAGGGCACCATATCTGCCATTTCTTTCGCCAGCATGGACAGTTGAGCCTCCAGCGACAGGGTGGTGCTCAGGCGCCTGGCCAGTCGGGCCATGACATCGGAGGTATTGTTCCAGTCCTGGAACGACTGTTTCAACTCTGCAAGCCGCGCGGGGCGGGGAGTGTTTGGCCGAATCGACGTCAGGTTTTTCACAGTAGGTCGCTCTGCTGGTGACAAAGTGGTTTGCTGTACCATCAAGCAGAAAAAGTGCCATAAGATAAATAATCAACAAAAACAGTAAGAAGGAAATGTTTTATAAAGTCGATTCCACGCTCTGGCAGGTCAGGTTTGCCTATTCGTCAAAATTCCGGCAGTGGATTGCCGGTTCTGAAGACCTGCAATCGAAATGTCAGACAAAGGGGTGGGGCTGCCAAAAGCCTGTGATAAACTCCTGCGCTTGAATGTACCAAGCGAGCCGTTAATTTATGAGATTTCAGGCACCGGAAAGCCTATCCGAACAGATTGCCCAGCATCTGGGGCAGCGTATTGTTGTTCGCGATCTCAAGCCGGGAGAGCGAATTCAGGAGCTCAAGGTTGCTGGCGATCTCAATGTCAGTCGCGGCTCGGTGCGTGAGGCTCTACTGATTCTGGAGCGGCGCCATCTGGTTGAAATCTATCCCCGGCGCGGGGCGGTGGTCTCGGAACTGACGGTAGATTCGGTGAATGCGCTGTACGATATTTACATCGATCTTCTGTGCATGCTGGCTCGCAAGGTGCTGGAGCGCTGGCCAGGTGAACAGCTCGGCGGCGTGATGGGGCAGGTGAAGGAAATGCAGGCCGTTATTGATGCCCTGAACTCGAATGCGCCGGATGCGGCAGAGCGGGTTATTGAGGCGGGGTTCGGCGTTCTGCAGTATGCCTACCGCCTGGTTGAAAATCCCTTTCTTGAGGAAACCCTGGAAAATTTCCGCCCCGCCATCAGCCGCACCTACTATGTGGCGCTGGATCATTTCCGGAGTGAGATTGCAGAAACCGGTACCTTCTTTCGTCATCTGGCCGATGCTGCCGTTGAGGGCGATCCTGAGCGTCTGCAACGGGTTATTCAGGATTTTGGCGAGCACCAGCGCTGCCAGGTTCTGAGTATTCTCACGGAGGAGACCGCCTGATATGCGGCTGAAGTCCATCAAGCTCGCAGGATTCAAATCCTTCGTTGATCCCACCACGGTACCTTTCCCCTCCAACATGACGGCAGTGGTGGGCCCTAACGGCTGTGGCAAGTCCAATATCATTGATGCCGTTCGCTGGGTAATGGGTGAGAGTTCCGCCAAGTACCTGCGTGGCGAATCCATGACTGACGTTATCTTTAACGGTTCCAGTGCCCGCAAGCCGGTGGGGCAGGCGTCGATTGAACTTGTTTTTGACAACAGTGACGGATCGGCGCCCGGCGAGTTTGTGAAGTTCAACGAGATTTCGGTAAAACGCCGGGTATCCCGGGAAGGGCAATCCGAGTATTTCCTGAATGGCTCCAAATGCCGTCGTCGTGACATTACCGATCTGTTCCTCGGCACTGGTCTCGGGCCGCGCAGTTACGCCATTATCGAGCAGGGCATGATTTCCCGGCTGATTGAGGCGAAACCCGAGGAATTGCGGGTGTACATCGAGGAAGCGGCGGGCATTTCCAAGTACAAGGAACGGAGGCGGGAAACCGAGAACCGCATTCGTCGCACCCAGGAGAACCTGGAGCGGCTGACAGACCTTCGCGAAGAGCTTGGCCGTCAGCTGCAGCACCTGGAACGACAGGCGGCAGCCGCGGAAAAGTACAAAGCCTACAAACAGGAAGAGCGCGAAAAGAAGGCCGAGCTGACGGTGTTGCGCTGGAAAGCCCTGGATGACGATCTTCAGACCTGGCGCGCTAAAATCCGCGATACCGAGCTGGAACTTGAAAAGTTTCTGACTGAAAGGGTGAACCTGGAAACTTCCCTGGAATCGCTCCGGCAAGACCACCATGAACGGACCGAGCACTTCAACCGGGCCCAGGCCCGGTACTATGAGGCCGGGGCCGACATCGCCCGTATTGAGCAAAGCCTGGAACACCAGCGCGAGCGCAGCCGACAGACTGCGGCGGAGCTGGATCAGGCCATGGCCAACCAGCGTGAGTTAGGCCGCGAACTGGAGCAGGATGAAGAAAAACTGGCCTCTCTCCAGGAGGAGCTCGACATGATCGAGCCCGAGCAGGAGGCCCTGACGATACGTTCAGAGGAATCGGCCGAGAAGCTCCAGCAGGCAGAGGAGGCCATGAGTGACTGGCAGCACCGCTGGGACGAATTCAGTACCCGTTCCTCAGATGCCCGCCGCCAGGCCGAACTGGCACAATCCCGCATCCGCTCTCTTGAGGACGCCATAGAACAGCTTAAAGCCCGACAACAGAAACTGAGGGACGAGCAGGCGCTTCTGGACGGGCAACTGGACCGCTCGGAACTGGAGCAGCTGCTGGAAGAACAGGAAACCCTGGAACTGAAAAGGGAAGAAGCCTCAGAGCGTATTCAGCAATTGCAGGATCAGGTGTATTCCAGCCGACAGACGCTGCGCGAAGCCGAACAGAGTTCATCGGAATATCGCCAGACGGTTCAGAGCCTTAAAGCCACGCTGGAGTCCCAGCAGGCACTTCTGGACGAACAAATGGGCGCAGGCGACGATGCCTTGCAAGCCTGGCTGGCCGATCAGGGGCTGACCGACGCGCCGCGGCTTGCCGCCAGACTGTCGATTGAGGACGGCTGGGAGTTCGCCGTAGAGCAGGTCATTGGCCGCTTCACTCAGGGCCTGACATTGCCGGAGTTTGATCAGCTGGCTACGGCGCTGGAATCGGCACCCAAAGGTTTTGCAGTGGTCAGTGACGGTGAAGCCGCGCCTGTAACCAACGGTCTGGCGGCCAAGGTAAGCGGTGTCGCAGGGATCAGCCAACTGCTTTCTGCGGTTCACGCTGCCGATACCCTTCCCGAAGCCATGGCCAACCGCGCTGGTCTGGCGCCTGGCGAAAGCATCATCACCCGGGACGGTGTCTGGCTGTCCCGGGACTGGTTACTGATGCCAGACTCCGATGCAGCTCAGGTTGGTGTGATTGAGCGTCAGAAAAAAGTCGCGGAATTACAGGTACAGCTGGCAGAAGCTGAAGCCAGGTTGGAGCAGGCAACCGAACAGCTGGAGCTGTTGCAAGAGAAGGCTGAACGTGCCGAAACCGAACGGGACGAGGCCCAGGCACGCCACAGTGACATTGAACGGGAGCTTGGTGCTTTGGCATCCCGTGCCAGCGGCCTGAAGGCCAGGGCAGAACAGATTGACGCCCGGCTGGCCCGCATCAGGGAAGATATTGCAGATGTAGACCTGGCTCTGGAAGAGCAGCAGGCCAACCTTCAGGAAGCCCGTGAAGAGTGGGACATTGCACTCGCATCCAGCGAGGACAGTGATGAAGAGAAAGAGCAGTTGCTGGAGCAACGGGATTCTCTGCGGGAAAACCTGGACCGTCTGCGCCAGGAAGCCCGGCACGATCGTGATCACGCTCATCAGTTGCAACTTCAGTTGCAGACGCTCCAGAGCCAGCGCGACGGACTGCAGCAAACCATCGACCGGATGCAGATGCAGAAAGAACGGCTGGAAGAGCGACTGGATGTTCTTCGGGAATCCCGGGAAAGTGCCGAGGAGCCGATCGAGGACCTCCAGCTGCAGCTTGAAGGGTTGCTGGAGCGAAGACTGGCCGAAGAAGAAAAGCTCAGTGCCGCCCGGGATGCGCTGGAAGAAATTGACCGCCAGGTTCGTGATCGTGAACAGGGGCGGAGCCGAACCGAACATCAGGTTCAGGAAATCCGGGCTCGGCTGGAAAAACTGAAGATGGAATCCCAGGCCCTGGAAATTCGCTCCGGCAACCATATTGAGCAGCTCAAGGAACTCGACGTTAAGCTCCAGGAAGTGCTCGAACAGCTGCCAGAGGATGCTGAAGAAAAGGTCTGGGCCGAAGAGCTGGAGAAAATCGGTAACCGTATCCAGCGCCTGGGGGCGATTAACCTCGCGGCCATTGAAGAGTATCAGGTACAAAGCGAACGCAAAACCTACCTGGACGAACAGCACAACGACCTGATGGAAGCGCTGGAAACCCTGCACAATGCCATCCGGAAGATTGACCGGGAAACCCGGCAGCGCTTCAAGGAGACTTTCGATCAGGTGAATGGCGGCCTGCAGGCCCTGTTCCCGAAAGTATTCGGTGGTGGCAATGCCTATCTTGAGTTAACCGGGGAAGACCTGCTGGAAACCGGCGTGGCCATTATGGCCAGGCCGCCGGGCAAGAAGAACAGCACCATCCACCTGTTGTCGGGGGGTGAGAAGGCGTTGACGGCCATCGCGCTTGTGTTCTCGATTTTCCAGCTCAATCCCGCTCCGTTCTGTATGCTGGACGAAGTGGACGCGCCGCTGGACGACGCCAACGTGGGTCGCTACGCGAATATGGTTAAGGAGATGTCGAAACAGGTTCAGTTCATCTACATTACCCATAACAAGATCGCCATGGAGATGGCGGATCAGTTGATGGGGGTCACCATGCATGAGCCAGGCTGTTCGCGACTGGTGTCTGTGGATGTGGATGAGGCCGCCGCACTGGCGGAAGCCTGATGCACGCAAAGGTTGGCGAAATGCTCGCCAACCATGACAATAACGCCATCTGGGCCCGGTGTGCGTTGTATTCATTACGGGCTTTTCTTAGAGTAGCAACGTTCCAAACTGCAAACAGGACAGCAGCATTATGTCACTTAGGGAATGGTTAATTGCCATAGGTACCCTGGTTATTATTGGAATTGTGATTGACGGTGTGCGTCGTATGCGGCGTGCCCGGAAGGAATCCATGGCCATTTCGTCTGGTATGGGGGCGGACGAGCTCAAGGATTCCCCGCTGGATGATGACTTCAACCCGGAATTGCCCAATGGCGGCGCCCGCACGGTTTCCCGTTCGACACTGGAAGACCGGGGCTATCTGAAGCGCGATATGTCCGCGCCCGTAAGTGCTGATCAAGAAGACGATGTAACCCCGGAATCCGGCTGGAGCGCCCGGGACGACGATGAGGATGACGGCATCCTGAGTCCGCCGAGGGTTGTGAAACCGGAAATAGAAGAACCCGAGTCCCTTGATCCCGAGGAAACCAGCACTCCGGAACCAGAAGCGGATAAACCGAAAACCAGGCCCACCCGGCCTGAAAAGGCCAAAGCCGAACCCAGAGCGGAAGAGCCGCCGGTGGCTACCACCGAAGTTGAGGAAGATACCGCCCGGCGAACGCCTGGGAAACCGCGCAAGAATCAGCCCCTGGCTGGAGCCAATCGCCCCGAGGCCAGGGAAGTGCTGGTGATCAATGTATTGGCTCGCAGCGGTGAGCAGTTCCAGGGCAGCAAGCTCAAGAGCCTGTTTGAGGCCTGCGGCCTGGAGCATGGCGATATGGACATTTACCACCGTCATGAATCCGAGGACACCACCACGCCTGTGCAATTCAGCGTGGCCAACGCCGTGGAGCCGGGCACGTTTCGCCCTCAGGACATGGCCGGGCTTAGCACCCCCGGTATCAGTTTCTTCATGAGCCTGCCAGGGCCCACCAATGCCTTGCAGGCCTTCGAGTTTATGCTTGAAACCGCCCAGTGTGTGGTGCGAAACCTCGGTGGTGAACTGAAAGACGAGCGTCGAAGCGTGATGACACCGCAAACCATTGAGCACTGTCGCCAGCGCATTCGTGAGTTTGAACGCAAGCAGCGCTCCCAGCGAGCCTAATAGCCCGTCCGGACCCCAGACCCGATGACTAACGTTCCCGAAACTATCCGGAAGCGCGTGGATTCTCTGCGCGCTACCCTCGAAGATCACAATTACTACTACTACGTGCTGGACGACCCCAGAATTCCCGATGCCGAGTATGATCGGTTGTTTCGGGAACTGCAGAAGCTGGAAGCTGAACACCCGGAACTGGCGACTGAGGATTCACCCACCCGTCGGGTAGGCAGCAGCGCTGAGACCAGTTTCGAAGAAGTTACGCACCGCCTGCCGATGCTGTCGCTGGATAATGCCTTCAGTGAGGATGAACTCCGGGATTTTGATCGTCGGGTTCGTGACCGGCTGGGTGAGGACGGCGCCATTGAGTATGTCTGTGAGCCCAAACTTGATGGTCTCGCCGTCAGTCTGCACTACGAAAACGGCACCTTAACCCGCGCCGCTACCCGGGGCGATGGCTATACCGGCGAGGATATCACCGCCAATATTCGCACGATTCCGTCGGTACCCCTCAAACTGCGCGGCTCGGGATACCCGGATCTTGTTGAAGTTCGGGGTGAGGTTTACATGCCCCGTGCCGGTTTCGAGAAACTCAACGAGCGGCTGGCAGAGCAGGGCGAGAAGACCTTTGTCAATCCCCGCAACGCTGCTGCCGGAAGTCTGCGCCAGAAGAAATCGACCGTAACCGCCAATCGCCCGTTGGAACTGTGCGCCTACAGCATGGCGGTGACCGATGAAACGGTATTGCCGGAAACCCATTGGGACAGCTTGCAGCTTGTTCGGGGCTGGGGCTTTCGGATTAATCCGGAAATGCGCAAGGCCGAAGGTGTGGAAGCCTGCCTGGATGCCTATAACGAATTGATGGCCAAGCGCGACAGTCTGCCCTACGAAATCGATGGCATTGTTTTCAAGGTAAACCGCCTGGATTTCCAGCAGCAGTTGGGGTTTGTTTCCCGTGCCCCAAGATGGGCAATCGCCCATAAGTTCCCGGCCCAGGAAGAGTTGACCGTTATCGAAGATGTGGAATTCCAGGTGGGCCGAACCGGAGCGGTAACACCGGTAGCCCGGCTGAAACCGGTGTTTGTCGGCGGCGTCACGGTATCAAATGCGACCCTGCACAACATGGACGAGATCCGGCGCCTGGATGTTCATATCGGCGACACGGTGTTCATTCGCCGGGCTGGGGATGTAATCCCGCAGGTGGTGAAGGTGGTGCCGGAAAAGCGCCCAGCCAAGGCGCCGATGGTTAAAATGCCAGAGCATTGCCCGGTCTGTGGCTCAGATATTGTCCAGATTGAAGGGGAAGCTGTTGCCCGGTGTTCCGGCGGTCTCTATTGCCCGGCTCAACGCAAAGAAGCGATCCGGCACTATGCGTCCCGGAAGGCCATGGATATTGAGGGGCTTGGGGACCGGCTGATCGAGGTATTGGTAGACGAGGGCATGGTCAGCACCGTGGCGGATCTTTATCGCCTGACGAAATTCCAGATTGCCAGCCTGGAGCGCATGGGCGACAAATCCGCTGCTAATCTGATTGCCGCCATCGACCGCTCCCGGGCACCGGCGCTTTGGCGTTTCCTCTACGCGCTGGGTATTCGGGAAGTGGGTGAGGCAACTGCAAAGCGGCTGGCGGCCCATTTCGGCACGTTGGAAGCGATTTCCGAAGCGGATGAAGAGACTCTGCAAACGGTGCCTGACGTCGGGCCGATTGTGGCCGGCCATATCCGGAGTTTCTTTGATCAGCCCCACAACCAGGAAACACTGGCGGCTCTGAAAGAGGCAGGTGTCACCTGGCAGGAAGAGCAGGTGCTTTCGGCGGATGAACAACCCCTCAATGGCCAGACCTGGGTATTGACCGGCACTCTCTCCGGCATGACACGGGATCAGGCCAAGGAAAAGCTTGAGCAGCTCGGTGCCAAGGTTGCTGGTAGTGTCTCCAAAAAAACCGCCTGCGTTGTCGCAGGCGAGGCCGCCGGCTCCAAACTGGCCAAGGCTGAGCAGCTGGGGGTGCCAGTGTTGGACGAGGCAGGGCTGGCCCACCTGCTACGGGAGCATGGTCTGGAGGTCTGAGGGCAGCTGGCCAAAGAATCTGAGAACTCGCGCAGATCGCTCTGGATTCAAATTGGCTACCATGGCGTTGATCTGTAACGGTGTGTAAACCGGGTGCCAGGCACCCGGGCACGGCCATAACAATAACGTCATGAAACGGATTTTTGCATGCGCGCCGATTTGTTCTCCCGCTCAACCGCCTCGGGCCGCCTCCTTGGTGTTGCCCTGATTGCCCTGGCAGCGACCGGCTGCAAAACCGAGAAAGATCCTGACCAGCCCACCTTGTTGGGGGCCCCGCCAACCACCGCCTATCTGGGGGTGGAGTATTACTACAACTGGGGCGCCTATGGCGGCGAAAGCATTCTCGATTACTCCCTGACCAATGCACCATCCTGGCTTGCGCTGGAAGACACCAGCAATAAGGCCCGTCAGGGTATTATCATGCGCGGTGTGCCTGGGCTATCCGGCGGCAACCGGGGTGAAGCTGATCTTGGCCAGACCGAGAATATCGAGATAGTCACCACGGACGGCCGCATGGCGGGTTTTCAGCCGTTTGATATTGAAGTCAAGCGGAACGTAATTACCCTCGACGGAGCCAACCTGAAAGAAGGTGAAAGTCAGGCGTCTGAAGATGAGTCGGAAGAGCGGTGTGCGGTGCCTGAGTTGGATGCCGGCACTTACTCTTATGATCTCCAGAAGTTCGATAATGAAGGCGCGCCGGATGGAACTGAGTCAGTCACCTACCCAACTAAGCGCGCGTATGTAAAAGTCAATCTGGATCAACCCTCCGTTACCGAAATCAAAATCGCCTTTGAGCTGCGTTCGGAGTTTGACCCAACCGCCTGTGACAATGACGAAATTGATCCCGCACATCAGGACTGCAGATACAGTCGTGCAAACACAGGTACAGTCATCATCGGTGAAGACCTTATTGCGCTGAGTGAGGAACTGAATCATCCGGTTGATAAAGAAGGTAATCCTCTCGAGTACATCGAATACGACATGACTGGTGATACGGTAACCAGTGGTGTTGTGACGCTGAAGCCCGGTATTACCGAGTGCTACATTCCCTTTGAAGTGGTTGACGACCTGATTCCCGAGCCAACAGAAGTCGCGACGATGGTACTGACCGAGGTCCGTCAGGGCATTGCCTCCCTGGGCAACGGCAGTGTTGAGGTAAAGGCCAACATTTCCATCGAGGACAATGAGCCGCTACTCAGCATTGAAACCGTCAATGGCGGCAGCCGGGATACGATCAATATCGACACGACTCGAGAGTATCGAGCCATTCTCACGGGTGACCGTAAAACCCTATTCAGAGCCAAACTGGCAAGGATTGGTGCACTGACCGGCGTTGCCGAGGACGAAACCTTCGAGATTGTTCAGAAGAATGCACAGGACGACTATGACGAAATAGAAGAGCTGGTATTCCCGCTGGAGCAGGATGAAATCATCTTTGGTGTGCGTGCGCTTGCCTATAACAATCTACAGGATGAACTGGAGGACAACGCAGCACCCATCGGCGTAGATGTCAGTTACCAGGCTGGCCGGGCAGGGTATGCCAGGGGCGCTTCCGAAACACTTATGAGAGTGAACCTGAACCGCCTGATCGCACCGCTGGCCTGGAATGATGGCTTTGTGGCAACGGATGTGGCTTTGGGCCATGAGGGCCGGGTGTTTGTTGCTGGCTACCTTCCGGGGAACAATCAGGTTCAGGTACGCATCTATGACCAGGCAGGCACGGAGCTCCAGACTGTTGAGGTGACAGACCCGGCAGTGGCACTGCAACCCTCTGAGGTATTCCTGGATGTGGGTGTGCGAACGGTCACTGAAAACAATAACCGCGTAAATCGTTATGAAATTGCCGTTGCTTTCAGCTCTGACGAGGCAGGCCTGGGCACACCGGTGGGCGGGGTTGATGCGGTAACGGCCCTGTTCCATTTTGACGCTGGTTCGGGGGAGTATGATTCCAGCTGGACCGATGAAATCTATCGGATTGGCACCCCGGCCGACGATTCTGTGCGCTGGGTCGGCATAAACGGCACCACTGGCTATGTGTTGGTGGGGGGTGAAACCCGAGGTGCCTGGAATACCGGTGCCTATCAGGGCGGGACCGACAGTTTCCTGGCTCGCATTGATACTGCGGAGAACGCAGGGGCTCTGGAGCCGACCCTGGCCTGGGCGCGGCAGGTGGGCTCCTCCGGTAATGAGATCGTGGTCGGTGGTAGCTCACAAGGCTCGCTGGCGCTGCTGTTCGGGTCATCGCCACTGACGCTTGATGGCCTGGGCAATGTTGGTCCGTATTTCTTCAATGGCAACACGGGAGAATCACCGACCGTGTATCAGGTGGGTGAAGACAGCTCTGAATCACTGAGAGACGGTCTTTATGGCGGTGCAGGGGTTGTGCTGGTCGGCGATGCACCCTATAGCTACCGATTCCGTGAAGCCCGGCCAGAGGACGCCGGTACCGATAACGCAGAGGATGAGATTATTCGCACACCGTTGGATAACCGCGCTGGTTTTGTTCTTGGATTCAATACGTCAGGCGAACCTCTGAGCGCGTACACCGTTGATGATGCGGATGACCTTTCTAATGAACTCCTGACCAGCGGTGTCCGGTTCGACGATGATATCGTGGTGTCGGGCAATACCAACGGGAGTTTTGTTGAAGGTCAGGCGGCGCCGGTGTCTGGCACAGAGAGTATCCTGGCCCGAGTGGACACATCCGAATCCGACGCAGCGTTCCGGAACTGGCGTAAGCAGCTGGCATTCGAAGGTCTGGAAATTCTCGACCTGGAAAATTATCGCGACGATGAGGTAGTGGCGCTGGCGGACAGAAACGGCGAGAGAATGGTGCTTGTCTTCAGTCCGGAAGGTGAGTTACTGACACCGATAGCGCCGTAATTCCCAGGCTGGCAGGTCAGGGAGGATTCAGACCGATCCTTCCTGCCGGCCGGCATTGGCATAGAGCTTCAGGTAGTCTGTGCTGGTGACCACACCGGCGGGTTTGCCGGCAGCATTGATCACCAGCGCGGCATTCAGCCGGTGAGCGAGCATCAGGCGAGCCAGTTGATGGGCATCTGTTTCCGGAGAGGCGGTCAGAAACGCCGGAAGTTCGATGTGAATCAGGCTTTGGTCCAAAGCCTCTGAACTGTGCTCGTGAATCCAGGAAAGGAGCCAGCGCAGGTCGATCAGACCTGCCACATTGCCATCGGCGAGCACCACCAGATGATGTACTCCGTGTTCTTCCATGGTAGCCAATGCCTCTGCGACGGTGGCAGAAGCAGGAACCGAGAACTGGGCTGGTGAGCTGATGTCGGCGACTGGCAGGTAAACCCTTTCTTCCCGACGTTCGCCGGCGGCAGCGGCACCATATTCCTGAAGTGCGCGAAAGCGGCTGCCACCGCTGTGGACTGCCTGCTGGAACTCGGCATCGGTAGCCTCGCTATGTTCGGCAGAAATGGCCGCAGACTCCGACAGCTCGGTGACATCACCCACCCGGCGACTTCGGAACGCTTCGGGTAACCGGGTCCCGATTGGGCGCCCGGGTTCACTGACGAAAATGGACATGATTCCACCTCTCCGGGGATTCTCCCCTTTACCACCACCTTATGAACGTTTATCGGCCGCCTGACCGTTCGCTATAGCAAGAGTTTATTACTATCCGGTTAGCTGTTTCCGGTAAAGACGTCCCGTTTCCACACGACGGGCGAGCCGGGTATTCAGGCAGGGCGGTTGCTCGCAGATCCGGTCGGCCAGATATTCAGCCAGCAGGGGAGCCCACACCAGGCCTTTGCTGCCGAAACCCGTCAGCAGAAACACGCCGGGCTGGACTGCCTCGTCGTTGACGGGGCAAGGACCAGCCACCGGCTGATAGTCGTGTGTGGTGCAGCGGAATGCCACGCGTCCCTCAAGGTGTTCTGCCTGTATGTGCTTTGAGATGTTTACGGAGGGCAGCAGTTCCCGAAGTTGGTCCAGGTTTTCCTGATGCCCCTCGGGCGTTGGTTCCGGGTTATCGTCACGCAGATCAAATGTGGCACCGGTTATGGCATTGCCTTCATAAACGGGGTTCAGGTATTTGGTGCCGCAGACGACCACGTCCGGAAGTTGGCAGTTGTCTGCCGGTAACCGGGTGACCTGTCCGCGAATTGGCTTCAGGCGCAGCGACTGGCCTTCTGGCACAGGAGCAAGCGAGCCGCTTTCATGGCCGGCGGCAACCACAACCTTTGTTGCCCTGAGTGATCTTCCGTCACTGGCCTTTATCACCCAGTGATTGTCCACATACCGCAGCGTATCGACGTTAAAGTCGAAAACCGTGCGGATGTGCGGGTGATCGATGAGTGTTTGGCACGCACGGGCCGGTTGTAGCCAGCCGGAACTCGGGAACCAGAGCCCTTCGCACTGTACAGGCATACCGGCAATACGGCTTGCTTCGGCGGCTGTCACGGCCGCCAGCAGGTTTTCAGGGTAGGTGTTGCGTTCCAGAAATCGCCTTTGGCGATCCTGCTCCTGGTCCGTGGCTGCAAGCTGCAGCAAACCGCTGGGATGCCAGAATTCGCCCTGCCATCGCTGGTAGAAACGCTGGCTGAAGGAAAGCGCGGTGGCCGCGAGCTCTGTCTGGTCGTTGTACTCGACACCGAGTTTTACGTACAGAGCCCCCTGGTCATTGCCGGAGGCGCCCGCGCCGGGGCCATTGGCCTGGTCGACAAGCACCACCGGAACGCCCCGTTCTGCAAGATTCCGGGCCAGAGCGGCACCAGCAATGCCGGCACCAATGATGGCTATGGACTCCGCTCCGGCGGCGGGTGCAACGACCTGTTCCGCCGCTGGAAATCTGCCGGTCAGCATCTCCCGCTTGCGGCCGAAACCGGGCACTTTCAGCATGTCAAAGCCTTCATCGGCCAGAGCGCGACGAACCCTGCCAACTGAGGTAAAAGTGGCCAGGGTGGTGCCCGGTTTGCTATGAGCACGAATCTGCTGAATGGCCTGTTCGAGCCACATGTCGGGGTTCAGTGACGGTGCAAATCCATCCAGAAACCAGGCGTCGGCCACGAATTCCAGTTCGTTCCAGGCGTCCAGTACATCGCCAAAATGGAGGGTAAGCCTGATAGCGCCGCCGCCAAGCACCAGGCGGTGAGTCCCTTTTATCAGCGGAGGGTAGTTCTCAATCAACTCCCGGGCCAGGGGTTGCAGCCCTGGCCAGCTTTCCAGGGCCTTTTCCAGATCGGCCAAAGACAGGGGATAGCGCTCGACCGAGATGAAGTGAAGAATTGCGTGGTCTTGCCCGTCGGGGCGTTGCGACAGCCACTCTGCCCAGGTTGCCAGGAAGTTGAGCCCGGTGCCGAAACCGGTCTCGGCGATCACAAAATGGCTGTTGCTGTTCAGTGCTGCGAATCGCCCGGGCAGTTCATTTCTCTCGATGAACACATAACGGGTCTCGGCCAGGCCGTCATCCCGGCTGAAATAGACATCGCCAAAGCGGGCCGATTCAGGCACTCCGTCTTGCCATATCAGTTCCGCCGGTTCCATGGCCGGCGGAAGAAGGTCGGGGTTCATGGGGCTCAGTTGTCTTTCGTGATTTCTTCGGCGGACTCGATAATGACCGGGCTCACGGGGACATCGGCCATGCCGCGCTGGTAGCCGGTCTGAACCCCAGCGATACGATCAATCACGCCCATGCCCTCGGTAACCTTGCCGAAGACTGCATAACCCGGGCCCCGCACTCCGGCGTTCAGGAAGTCATTATTGACCACATTAACGAAAAACTGGCTGGTGGCTGAATCCGGCGCATTGGTCCTGGCCATGGCAATGGTGCCTCGGAGGTTGGGCAGGGTACTGGTTGCTTCATTCACGATGGGGGCTCTCGTCTGTTTGCGTCCAAGATTCTCATCGAATCCGCCGCCCTGGACCATGAAGCCGGGAATTACACGGTGAAAGATGGTGCCATCGTAAAATCCGCTGTTTACGTAGGCCAGAAAGTTTTCAACGGTTTTTGGAGCGACGTCGGGCCGCAGCTGAAGCACGAATGCACCTTCCGTCGTCACAAAGCGGACCTCCGGAAGTGCCGGTTCCTCGCTCTGGGCCATGGCTGTTGAGGTTGTCAGCAGAGTGGCAACGAAGGCAAAGAGGACAGACATCACAATCGAAATGTGTTTTACGGAATTTGTCATTTCAAGGCAGCTCTCTGTTACAGGTGGTGACCAGAATACTGAGATAATCCGGTTATTACGAAGTTTGTGCAGATCTTAACAGATCATTACGCCATTAAGGGTAAATCAGAACAGCATGCTCAGAGGTTGTGGGCTACGCTTCACTTGATTGTTGAATACCGGGCCGGGTTGTACGGTGATCACTGATACTGCAGGAGGAATCTGGTGAGAATCCGTCAGGGTTTTGAAGAGAAATCCCGGCTTGGCCGGTTGTTGATCAATCGTGGCTACCTGTCTGAAGGTCAGCTGGAAGAAGGGCTTCGGGCTCAGAGGGAAACCGGCCAGCGCCTCGGTGAGGTGTTAATCGCTGCCGGCTGGATCTCAGAGCGGGAGCTCCACCGGGTACTCAAGCATCAGTCCCGTTACCGTAATGCAGCGGCGCTGGTTACCATGGTCACTCTGCCATTTCAGCCCCTGGTTTCACTGGCGTCCAGCAACACCAACGCAGCGCAGATTGGCGCTGAAGCGGGCGAGCTTTATGAACGGGGCGGTCTCACGCCCTTGTCGGAAGAAGAAATGTCAGGAGTGTCTGCTCAAAGCGGTATCGGCCTGATGGAGCGCCTGGAGGCGGTCTCTTCCATGCCAGGCAGCGCCCAGGGCGATCCCTCGGGTGACTCCCCCGATGTCGACGTGGTGGAAGGAATCAGGCTGGCGGCCAACGTGTTCGTGCCGGTGCTCAGCTTTCTGGATTCCGACCTTACGATTACGGGTGTGCATTACCGGGACTCAGAGCCTCGCTACTCGCTACAGGAAGATGGAGGCCTGAGGCTGGCATTTCCTGAGCGTATTGAGGAAATCCGGATGGACAACATTCGTGTGATGGGCGGGCAAACACCTCCCATGGGCAATGTCAGTATCCGGGATATCCGCTTTCACCCCGATTCGCAGATGACCATCTACACGCGCTGAAAACCTTGCCCTGAAACGAAAAATGCCCGGAAAATCTCCGGGCATTTTATTTTCTCTGGGCGCTTGGTGTATCAGGCGCTGGCCAGGATGTTGGTGCTTGAGACGTTGGTCTGCTGGCCTTTGGCGCCATAGAGCTTCTGTTGGGCGGAAGCGCCTCGGAAGATGTCGGTAAGACGTGACAGGCGCTTTTGCAGGTGCCCGAGAATTCGGCCGTTGTTCTGGTTCACGGCCTGGCATTCGCGCAAGCGGGCGTCTGCGTCTTTCCAGAGTTGGTGGAGCTCATCCATGCCCGCGGCCCGAATGAATCGTGATGGCTCTCCTGCGTTGGGCTTGTAGCCCATATTCACCAGCAGGTGAATTTTCTTTTTGGCGCGTTCACGAACGCCTTCAAGAATCTGGTTCTTCCGGCTGGTCATTTCTTGCAGGGGCTGGATATCCGCAGAGGAGAGCACGGATTTTTCCTGGTGGAGAAGTTCCGCCAGCAGCTCAAGCTGGCGGATATCTTCCTGAAGAATCGCTTTTAACTGTTCATGTGCGTTCATGCTTTACTCACCCGAAAATGCTTTTATCCATCTCAAGCATTTTCTGGGCCAGTTTCTGAGCATCTACCTTGTAGGTGCCGTTCTCAAGAGCAGAACGAATCTGTTCGATGCGATCATCGTCCATTTCGGGGTAATCCCCCAGCTTCTGCTCAAGTTGCTTCAGGTTTTTTGCCTGATTGCTCAGGTTCACATTTTCACCGCGGGCAGCGGGGCTTTGGGCCTTGGCTTGTTCGCCAGTTGGCGCCTGTGAGCCCTGGTTGCCTGTGGCTTTGTCGGCCGTGGTGCGAGTGGTGTTGACCTGGCCTGGGCCAATTCCATTTAAGTCAACTGACATATCAATACCTGCTTGCCTGGGGCCACATCAAAGTGGCGTATTCGGGTTTATATCTGCTTAACGGCAAATCCGCGCCATACTTTAGTTACAAAACGGAAAACATTTGCCGCTTTTGCTACTTCGCTGCCTTACATCGGAATTTCGACCCGCCCGGGGCCAACCGCACGGGCTTTGACTGTCCGGGACGAGCGGAGATTCTCTACCAGAACCTGCTCTCCAACCCCTGCACTCGCCAGTGCTTTACCGCGAGAAGACACCGAAAATGAGCCTGAACGCGCGGTGATAATAACATGATCGCCCCGCTCAATCGCGTTGGGGGCTTCAAGGAGATCCGGGGTCATTACCGTGCCGGCATTCACCGGGCGGCGCATCATCATGCCTGAAACAGATTCCTTCCGGGTGAGTACGCCGCGGCGACTGGCGTTGATCTGAACCGAATTTACGGTTACCAGATCCTGTGTCAAACGCTCCCCGCGCGCCAGGGGTCGAGCCGCTACCAGGGCAGGGCCATGAACCTCAACGCTGGTGGTCACGTACATTTTCCAGGGGCGTTCACCACTACACGATACCAGTACAGACGGGCTGGTGGTTTGCAGCGGATCGCCCGCAAATTCGGTGTTCAGATCCTGATTGCAGGCGGCAAGGGCGATGCGGCTATCAATGGCGCCGACTTCATAGCTGCTTTCATAGCCCTCGGCTGCAAGGGTTTCGGACCACCTGGCCAGAAACATCTGGGCGGCGTTGCGGATGGTTTCAGCAGTGGTACGTTCTGAAGACTGAGTGACCGGGCTCAGTAAAAGGCACAATGCAGCCAAAAAGATGATTCGCATACGCACCGGTTTGTCCTATGCTGTCTTTATCTGTGTGTTTTGTCGAAATTCGTTAAGGATTTGGGTTCTTGGGCCGTTAACCCTTAACAGGTTTGCAGGCGTCAAAGATTTGTCTTGGACAGGCCTGAAACCACTTTACAAAGATCTATGCAATATTGATGCCGGTATAGGCACGCCAGGAGTAAAGCATCATGGCAGGGGTATTAGACAGCGTTAACCAGCGCACCCAGCTGGTCGGTCAGAACCGGCTCGAACTGTTGCTGTTCCGTTTACGGGGGCAGCAGATGTACGGCATTAACGTATTCAAGGTCAAAGAAGTGCTTCAGTGCCCCAAGCTTTCGTCGATTCCCAACAGCCGGAGCGTGGTCCGAGGGGTGTCCCACATCCGTGGTGAAACCATTCCCATTATCGATCTGAGTATGTCGATTGGCTTGCCGGGTATCCCGCAGGAGCAGTTGTCCACCAGTTTCGTGATCATCACGGAGTACAACCGTAAAACCCAGGGCTTTCTGGTAACGGGCGTAGACCGGATCATGAATATGAACTGGGAGGATATTCTCCCTCCGCCGAAGGGGGCGGGGAAGGATGTCTACCTGACAGCGGTTACAAAGATTGACGATAAACTTGTAGAAATCATAGATGTAGAAAAGATTCTTGCAGAAGTTTCTCCGCTCAGGGAAGATGTGACGGAAGAGCTGGTGGGCCGAAGTGCGGAACGGGTTCCAGGGCATTTGCCCGTGCTGGTTGTGGATGATTCTTCCGTGGCTCGCAGGCAGATTGAGCGCTGTTTGACCGCTATCGGAATGGAAGTGGTTACCAAAAACGATGGCAAGCAGGCGCTACAATATCTCAAGGAGATTACCGAGGACGGTTCAAAAGCAAACGACCACCTGTCTTTGATTATCTCTGATGTTGAGATGCCGGAAATGGACGGCTACACCCTGGTTACCAGAATAAAAGAAGACCCGGCGCTGAAAGAAATGTATGTCATGCTGCATACCTCGCTGAGTGGCGTCTTTAACCGGGCGATGGTGCAGAAAGTGGGCGCAGACGATTTCATGGCGAAATTCAGCCCGGATGAGCTGGCCGAGCGAGTAATGGAGATTATTGATCAGCACTGATGCTCGGCTGACGGTTTCACCCACGAAGAGATCCAATGAAAGCGGACATAACGCCCCAGGAATACGAAGCCTTTAAAAAGTTCCTGCAGGATGCGTGCGGCATTCTGCTGGGTGATAACAAGCAGTACCTTGTGAAGAGCAGGCTTCGGCGGATACTCGAAGAAAACAGCCTGAACTCCCTCGGAGAGCTTCTCGAGCGATTGCAGAGGCCTGGTCGGGCGGGTTTGCGCGAAGTGGTCATTGATGCGATGACCACCAACGAGACGCTGTGGTTTCGGGATAATCATCCGTTCCGGATTCTGCAGGAAAAGCTCTTGCCGGAGTTCGCCGAGCGTAATTCACTCCAGCCCCTGAGAATCTGGTCTGCCGCCTGTTCTACTGGCCAGGAGCCGTACTCTGTAGCCATGGTGGTGGACGAGTTCCGCCGTACCCGGCCAGGTAAGCTACGGGATGTAAAAATCACCGCAACGGACATCTCCAAAAGCGTGCTGGAAGTTGCCCGCCGTGGCGAATATGAGATGATCGCCATCGGCCGGGGGCTATCCCCGGAACGCCAGAAGCACTTTTTTACCCCCTCGGCCAACGGTGGGTGGCAGATTCGCCCGCAAATCAAGTCCATGGTGGAATTCAAGGAATTGAATCTGCTGGACCGATACATGCTCGGCAAGTTCGACATTATCATGTGCCGAAATGTGCTGATCTATTTTTCGGCGGATCTGAAAAAGGACATCCTTACCCGGCTGCATGGGGCGCTGAACCCCGGGGGCTATCTGATTCTTGGGGCCTCTGAGTCTTTGAACGGGCTTCCCAACCTCTATGAAATGGTCCAGTGTCATCCCGGCATTATCTATCGCAAGAAATAGCCGGGAACTTTCAAATGCGGAGTAGGGTACCGATGTGGAGAATCTGAACCTCCGGCATCTCTATTATTTCTGGGTAATCAGTCGCGAAGGCTCCATTGCCCGGGCCAGTGAGGTGCTCGACCTGGCTCCCCAGACCCTCAGCGGCCAGCTTGCGACCTTTGAGGGCGCAGTGGGCGGCCGGTTATTCAGCCGCGAACGCCGGCAACTGGTGCTCACAGAACTCGGTCACATGGTTCGCAGTTATGCCGATGAAATCTTCGAGCTGACCGGCCAGTTGTCTGAAGCCTTGAGGGCGGGGCCTGAACACAGGCCGCTTTCGTTGTCTGCGGGCATATCGGCGTCTATCCACAAGCTTATTGCCTATTACCTTCTTCACCCGGCGATGAAACTGAACCGGCCCGTGCAACTGGAATGCCGGACCGGCCGGACCGAAGACCTTTTGCTTAGCCTCAAGAGGAAGGAGCTGGACGTGGTACTGACCGACAGAATGCCCCAGGCAGAATCACCTGAGCGTTTTGCGGTTCATCCGCTGTCCCGGTCTACCATCAGTCTGTTCGCTGCACCTGAACTGGCGGAGAAGCTCAAAACCGGCTTTCCTCACTCGCTCAACCACCAGCCGCTGCTCGCGAACGCCACCGATGCGCCGTATTTCGAGAAACTGATGCACTGGTTCAACCTCAATAATGTGCGAATGAACCTGGTTGCCCGAGTCGATGACAGCGCCCTTATCAAGGTGTTTGGTCGCGAGGGAGTTGGTGTATTCGCGGCCCCTACGATGATTCAGGATGAGGTGTGTCGGCAGTATCAGGTGGCTTTGATTGCTTCGCTCGATGAAGTGACAGACCAGCTGTTTGCAGTCACCCGAAGCCGCAAGCTGGCCCATGAGGGAGTGCGGGCAATCTGTGAGGCTCGTCAGGGGATCTTTGAGCGCTAGGCTTCAAGCTGTTACATCCTCGAAAAAGTCGATGTTTTTTGCTTAAGAAAACTTATTTTATCGAAGCTTGCGCTGCTCCATTATGGAAGGGTATTCCGCAGTATCCAGAGGAGCGCAGCTATGAAAACGATTCACAAGTTCAGACTCGAACCTGGTAAAGAGCCTACCACCCTGACCTTGAGAGAGGGTTATGAAGTGGTGCGCTGCGAGTATCTGGTGCCGCATAAAGCGGTCTTCCTTTGGGTACAGCAGCCATTGAATGTAACCACTCCCACGGTGGAACGGCAGTTCCGGGTAGCAATGTCGGGTGAGCCGGTTCCTGATCGGTTCCAATATATCGATACCGCGCTTGATCCCTTCGGTCCTGAGGCCTATCACGTCTTCGCGGTGCCGGCAGGCGAATTACACCTCACTGGTAATGGCCACGAGCGGGCCAGCGATGAAATGCTGGGTGGCGCTGGGTGGCAAGGGCGTTACGCGTCCTGAATATGATTGCTGGCTTCTGTCATTCACTTTATAAGGGACTGAATGTCCCGGAAGTGTGGGTGCTTGCAGTGAACCATCCACTCGAAAGCCACCATTTCAGTGGTAACAATGCGAGCGCCGCTCTGGTGCAGCCGATCCAGGGCAACGTCCCGATCGAGTTCGCTACGGGACCCGGTGGCGTCGGCCACCACCCATACCTTGTAGCCGGCATCCAGGAGGCTCAGGGCGGTTTGCAGCATACATACGTGGGTTTCGCAGCCTCCGATGACAATATGTTGCCGGCCTTCTGGCAATTCATCGATGAGCCCGTCCGGGCAGGCGTCGAAATGGGTTTTCGCCAGGGTTGTGGAGCAGAGCTCCTTAACGCCTTCAAGATTCGGCCCAAGCTTTTCAGGTAGCTGCTCGGTGGCGATGGCTGGCACGCCAAGCAGTCCGGCGATGGTTGCGAGCGTAATGCAGCGCTCAGCAACCGCATCGCCCTCGCTGATGGCGGGCATCAGCCGTTCCTGGACGTCAATGAGCAACAAGGTGGATTGGTCGGCTTTCATCAGCATGGTCATTCTCCTGGACGTGTTGAGCGGGTTTCCTGAAAGGATACGTCATGGCTGAGAGGTTTGTTATGTCCGAGGCTGTCGTAAGGTTCTTCTGAAAAAATTTTTGATGAATTCAAAACATGGAGTTGCCAAACGCCGCCAAAACCATTAAAGTTTGCGCCCTCAAATGAGCGACGACATCGCTGATTTGAAACAGTTTATTGGAGAGGTGGCCGAGTGGCTGAAGGCGCACGCCTGGAAAGTGTGTATACGTTCATAGCGTATCGGGGGTTCGAATCCCCCCCTCTCCGCCAATAAGAAGCCCCAGCAGCGATGCTGGGGTTTTTTTATGCCCTGTATTAGCCGGTCAATCTTCCTTGAGCTCCGGCGGTCGCAGGCGGGCGACTTCCTCAGCCGTTATCTCATCGGAATACTCGTTTCCAAAATGGCTGCGGATGTAATTGGTCACAGCGGCAACCTGTTCGTCGGACATCATCTGATCAAATCTCGGCATTCCGTGGTAACCGGTGAGGATCACCCCCGCCAGAAAGTGCCGGGACAGCAGCTTCGGGTTATCCCTGAGCGGTGGGTAGGCGCCTGCGCCGGAGGCTCCTGACCCGTCCTCCATATGACAGGCCTGGCAGGTGGTCTGATAAAGCGCCTCACCGTCGGTCTGCGTAAGCTCGTCCGGGTCGCCTGAGAATCGGGGTGGGCGTGCGTCAGCGCTGCCGCCCTCCTCCGAGTCCGCCGGTTGCGCTGCTGATGGTGTTTCCTGGGCGTTGGCCATGAACGACAGTGAGGCTCCCGTCAGGGCCAGCAAAAGAGCCAGGAAGGGAATTGAAGACGAAATCCGGTAGCGAATCAGGTTAGTGGCAGGCGGGCGCATCACGAATTCTCCCGTTGGTCCAGTCGCTCAATAGCGTCCAGTGCCGACAGAACGCCCCCTTCCAGCCACGCGGGAATATGGGAGCAGTGTTCTCCCGCCAGCACCAGCCGGTTGTCGATTTCACATAGCGTCTTGTAATGCACATCGCGAAGGTCGTCGGTCCACTGACCGTAGCATCCCAGTGACCAATCGACCCGATGCCAGACCCAGGACGTCCCGTTCATGAATTCCGCGTCGTATTGAGGGTGGATCTGCCGGCCCATGGTACGGGCCGCGGAGATACGCTCCTGTGGGGTCATTGTCGACCAGGAGTAGGTGTAGTTGCGTCTGGCGGTAGAGGTATCGTAAGCGGCCTGCAGGACGGCCGGACCATCCGTCATGAAGCCGTAGTTGGGATAAGCAATCTGTACCAGAGGCAGATCGGTGTAACTTATCCCCCCCAAAATGCCGTCGTCCTGTTCCCAGAAGCGCCGCTTGAACTCCAGCGCCACTTTAAACGCCGACGCATAAGGGACCGATGCAATTGCCCGCTTTTTGGCGTCCGTGCAGTCAACGTCGAGCTGGGCGAGTACTGAAA
>JAJUKC010000040.1 GCA_029264995.1 Marinobacter sp.
GGCACTGGTGGGCCAGCAATTCTTTCGCCATAAAACCAGAAAGACCTCGTACCAGGTGTCTTTCTGGTTCAATGTCGTCCTCAATCTCGCAGTGCTTTGCTGGTTGTTACTGTGGCCGGGCGCCGAGTTCGTCAGGCAGGCGCTGGAGATCAGGCCGGTTATGCTTCTAGGATTCAATTTCCAAGGTTAATTAATTTGTTTCGGTGTACCGAAATCGGTACGATTGAGTGTCAAGGAAGAGACTGTGTGACAGGGAAAATAGTACGAGTTTTATTTTATCGAACGGCCAACGGCCGTGAGCCAGTCAAGGAATGGCTTCTGAGCCTGAGTAAGGATGATCGTTCTCTGATAGGAACAGATTTGAAAACGGTGGAATATGGCTGGCCTCTGGGTATGCCGTTGGTGAGGGGATTTTCGGGCAAAGCCAATTCTGACCTGTGGGAGGTTCGAAGTGATCTCTCAGGCGGTCGGATTGCACGAGTCATATTCACGATGTTTCGAGGCGACATGGTGTTGCTGAATGGTTTTATCAAAAAGACTCAAAGAACACCGGATCAAGAATTGAAGAAGGCGAGGGATCGAAAGAAAGACCTTGTCTGAAAGGGAGTGAATGCGATGACACAGCATAGACATATCGGGAGTACTCTCGATGATCTGCTCGAATCTGACGGTACGCTGGAGCAGGCAGAAGCCGAAGCACTGAAGCGCGTGATAGTCTGGCAGATTCAGCAAGCAATGGAGCATGCCGGCGTGAACAAAACCCAACTGGCAAAGCGTATGCACACCAGTCGTACCGTGGTTAACCGCCTTCTAGATGAAAAGGACACAGGAGTAACGATTACCACACTTGTGAAAGCGGGGCGTGCACTGGGGATGAGTTGGACTTTGGAGGCTGGCGAGGGTACCGGTTCTTATCAGGCTGCCTGAGCCTGGTTTCAGGTTCAGTTGCTCACCGCCTGAAAATCAACATTTCGTTGTTAGCGGGCATGGCATAATCGTCCTTCAGCGCCAAACCCGTAGTCTCGGCCAGCACCGATAGATCTTCGATATCGCGGATGCCCATATGCGAGGCTTTGGCTTTCAGCGACTGATCAAACGCCTTGTTGCTCTCGCTGGTGTACCCGCCCTTATGCTTGAACGGCCCGTACAGGCAGAACGCCCCGTCTTTTTTAAGGCAGGCGGCGACGCCTTGAAACATCGTTTCAACTTCCTCCCAAGCCATGATGTGAGCTGTGTTTGCTGAGAATGCCCATCGACAGGCGGACACAGGCCATGGCATTTGGTTTACGTCCAGCTCAAGCATGGGGAGGACGTTGGGCAAGGCGGCCTGTTCCAGCCGGGCAACGGCCAGGTGCGCCGCTCTGGGGTGGTCGGTGGGCTGCCATTGCAGGTGGGGCAGAGCCGCGGCGAAGTGCTCGGCGTGCTGGCCGGTGCCGGTGCCGATTTCCAGCACGGTGCCCGGTGCGTTGAAAATTTCGCGCAGCTTTTCCAGGATGGGCGCTTTGTTGTTTTCGCAGGCTTGGGAATAGGGCAGGTGGCTATTCATGAATGCGTCTCTCCTTTCCCTTGAACGGTATCATAAAACGGTGTTTTGGCCATGAGGCAGCTATAATGGGCGCCTTTCATCATTGCAGAGAACGCTATGCCAATCGAAAAGAATCAAGTGGTCCTGTTTCACTACATCGTGAGAGACGAACAGGGCAATGAAGTTGAAAACTCCCGAGGCGGAGAGCCAAATGCCTACCTGCACGGCCATGGTGGCATTATTCGGGGGCTGGAAGACGCTCTGGAAGGCCGCGAGGCGGGTGATACCTTCAGCGTGACGGTGTCACCGGACAAGGCCTATGGCGCCCGCAAGCCGGATGCAATTCAGCGCGTCCCCATCAAACATCTGATGGGCGCCAAGCGCTGGAAACCGGGCATGATTGCTCAGGTGCAAACTGAACATGGGCCCCGCCACGTCATGGTGGCCAAGGTTGGCCACAAGTTTGCGGATGTGGACACCAATCACCCGATGGCTGGCAAGACCCTCACTTTTGATATCGAGATCATTGCGGTGCGCGCGGCGGAGGCCGACGAGATCGCCCATGGCCACGTTCACGGCCCGGGCGGTCATCATCATTAATTAGAAGTAGCTGATCACCGCCAGTCGGGCCGGGGGTCACTCGGCCTCGGCAGTTTCGTTCAGCAGTTCCGGCTTTTTCAGTGCTTTGGTGAACAATTCTTTTTCTTCCGCAATGGCCAGGGCGCACTGTTCTGCCAGCTCTTCAGACAGGCCGCCGACCTTACGTTGCAGGAAGGTGGTAATCTCTTCGGACAGTTCAAGAACCTTGTCTCGGGCATCGGCTTCTGCTTTGGACGAAAACAACATTTTGTCCGGGTTCTTCAGTGCCATGTCCAGTCCGTCCCTCTCGGAATAGTAGAGTGCTTTTACGCCCATGGTATGCCATCGCCTCCGGGGTAATGATGGTTGGTAAGACCGTTAATGAAATCGCAGCTTATCACGAATAGTGTATATTTATACAGTATTTTGCTGCGTCATCCTGTCCTCTTTTGCTGTTCCAGCGCCGGACCTGGCACCCGTATGATGGATTGTTAGACATCAGCTCCGGAGTCCTGAAATGAACGCCAGAACAACCATAGCCGGTACTCAACCGACGCCGCCCCCCAAGACCAAGGCGCCCATTCCCGAAGTCCGTCAGCCGGATTTTGATCTGGCGGAAGACGTGCCCAAGTACTGGTGGGATAACGATCCGGCCAAAACGCTGTTACTGGCGGCCCTGTCGGCGAGTTTTCCGCCCGGTGAGCGCTTCTTTATCGACTCCGTGCGCCATTATCAGAAAGAGATTACAGACCCGGAGCTAAAGGCGGCGGTGCGAGCGTTCATCGGCCAGGAGGCGCACCACTCGAAGGAACACGAGGCCCTGAACGGATATATGCAGGCGCGCGGCATCAACCTCAAACGCCTTGAGCGCGAGGTGCTGTGGCTGATGAATGTGCTGCGCAAGCGGCTGAGCCCGGAGCGCCAGTTGGCCCATACGGTGGCGGTGGAGCATTTCACTGCACTGATGGCAGAGGAATTCCTCCTGAAATATGACGCTCTGGAAGAGATGGACCCGCGTATGGCTCCCATCTGGGCCTGGCACGCGATCGAAGAATCCGAGCACAAGGCGGTGGCGTTCGACGTTTACAAGACCATCGGCGGCAGCGAGTTTGTCCGGTTGACCGAGATGATGGTGGTGAGCGTGCTGTTCCCGGTCTCCAGCGGCATTCACCTGATTCAACTGATGAAAGAGGACGGCCAGTTGTTCAACCTGAAATCCTGGGCGAACGGTCTCAATTACATGTGGGGCAAGCCAGGTGTATTCCGCAAACTCCTGCCCTCTTACTTCAAGTACTACAGCCCCGGCTTTCATCCATGGAATCACGATGCCCGTGATCTGGTGGAGAAAGCCAAACGGAAGTGGCTGGCGCCGGTGATGAAAAAGGCGGCTTGAGGGTCACCGCATTTGCTACCATGTCGGACTTTTCACTGGGTTGATGATCTAAGTCCGGCAACATGAATGCTCCTTTCCAGCTTCGGCCTTACCAGCAGGAAGCCGTCGACGCCACGCTGAACCACTTCCGTAAATCGGATGAATCTGCGGTCATTGTGCTGCCGACCGGTGCCGGCAAGAGCCTGGTGATTGCCGAGCTGGCCCGCCTTGCGCGCCGAAAGATCCTGGTGCTGACTCATGTGAAGGAACTGGTGGAGCAAAATCACGCCAAGTACCAGAGTTATGGTCTGTCGGGGGGCATCTATGCTGCTGGGCTGAAACGCAAGGAGAAGCACCATCAGGTGACCTTTGCCAGCGTGCAGTCGGTGGCGGCGAATCTGGACCAGTTCCGGGATGAATACTCGCTGGTTATTATCGATGAGTGCCACCGGGTGAGTGGCGAGGAAACCAGCCAGTACCAGCGGATCATCGAGCTTTTACGGCAGCAGAATGACTCCCTGAAGGTGCTTGGGCTCACCGCCACGCCCTACCGCCTGGCCATGGGCTGGATCTACCGTTACCACTACCGGGGTTTTGTTCGTGGTACCGATGACGAACAGGACAAGCCTTTCCGGCACTGCATCTACGAACTGCCTCTGAGTTACATGATCAACCGTGGCTATCTCACCCGGCCTGAATTGGTCAACGCCGCCGTGGCGCAATACGATTTCTCCGCGCTGACGCAGGACCGCTTTGGCGAATACGCCGAGAAAGACGTCAACCAGTTGTTGAGCAAACATCAGCGGGTGACACGTGCCATCATCGAACAGGTGATGGAGATGGCGGCCGAGCGCCAGGGGGTGATGATTTTCGCGGCGACAGTGCAGCACGCGCAGGAAATTGCCGGGTACTTGCCCGAGCAGGAAACCGCCCTGGTGACCGGCGCGACTGATCTGCGAGATCGCGACCGGCTGATCCAGCGCTTCAAGCAACGGCAGTTGAAGTACCTGGTGAATGTGTCTGTGCTGACGACCGGATTTGATGCCCCCCATGTGGATCTTATCGCCATCTTGCGGCCTACCCAGTCGGTAAGCCTGTATCAGCAGATTGTCGGCCGAGGCCTGCGGTTGGATGAGGGGAAACAGGATTGCCTGGTGATTGATTACGCCGGCAATCATGTCAACCTGCACCATCCGGAAGTGGGGGAGCCGAAGCCCAACCCTGACAGTGAACCGGTGCAGGTGTTCTGCCCGGGCTGCGGTTTTGCCAACATCTTCTGGGGCAAAACCGACAGCGACGGTCGTGTCGTTGAGCACTATGGCCGTCGGTGCCAGGGCCTGCTGGAATCCATAGAAGATGACGCTGGGCGGCCGCAGCAGTGCGACTACCGGTTCCGGTTCAAGGAATGTCCACATTGTGGGGGCGAGAACGACATCGCTGCCCGCAACTGCGGCCACTGTCACCAGGCCATTATCGACCCGGATGATCAGCTGCGGGATGCCCTGAAGCTCAAGGATGCCATGGTCATCCGCTGTGCCGGCATTTCTCTGGCGGGAGAAGGCCAGAAACTTCGGATGACCTACCACGGAGAAGACGGGGAGGAACTCCGGGAGTCGTTTGATTTCAGCAAGCCCGCCCAGCGAGCCGTGTTCAACAAGCTGTTTGGCCGACGATTTGCCAATGGTCAGGCCCCGAAAGTCTTTGCCAAGGCAAATGAGGTGCTGGAGATGCAGGTGCTGTTACCCGCGCCGGATTTCGTGATTGCTCGCAAGCAGAAACATTACTGGCAAGTGCAGGAGCGAATCTTCGATTATCGGGGGCAGTATCGTAAGGCGTATTGACTGGCTAAACGATGCTCGGGTGGCGCATTGGATGCCAGCTGGTCTATCGCCCTGTATGATTCGGACATAATCTCTCGTCAGCTTTCAAGCGGTGTTTACTCGGATCATGTCGGTAACCCTTCGAACCACAGTGCTCGTGCTGCTCCTGCTTGTAGCGGGGGTAGGGCATGCAAAGATCTACAAATGGGTAGATGAGCACGGCAAGGTGCACTTCAGCGACCGCCAGGACCATAGCGTTAAACAGGAAGTGGTTAACGTGAAGCCCAGGGCCTCCGAATGGTCGCGTTTTGATATCCGCATTGAAACGGTCGATCTGGAGCTGACTGCCGAGGAAAACCAGCAGATTGTCGATGGCGTGAACCATGTTTACGAGTTTTTCGACCGCGTGCTGTCTTTCGATATGTACCGGACGGTGCCGGTTAATATTCTGATTTTCAGGGATATGGTCAGTTACCGGAACTACCTGATTCAACGGGACAGGGGCTGGGCGGTTGCATCCTACGGTTTGTACATGCCATCTGAGCATCAGATCGTGGTTTATATTCAGGAGGACAGGGAACGCACCTTCAGAACCATCAAGCATGAGGTCAGTCATGCGGTTGTCGATACCATCGTCCCCTATGCTCCCGCCTGGTTGAACGAGGGGCTTGCCGAGCAGATGGAGATGCTGGAACGGGATGATTCCGGCTTGTATTTCGAGAGCCACCCGGAAAACCGATGGATTGTCGCTAAAGCCCGTGAGCAGGGGCGGTTAACCGGCATCGACCAATTCCTGAAACTGCCCAGCAATAAGTGGCGACACTCCGATATGTCTGGTAGCGGCAGCGTGCGTGCCCAGGCTGGCCAGTTTGTCTATTTCCTGCTTGCCAAGCCCACGCGCCGCAGTTTTCTGGTGCGGCTGATGCATAACTTCAACCGAGGTGACCGCACACTCTCGTATTACCTGGTAGACGACAACTACATCGGCGGGGTCAACATGTTAGGCCTGGACTGGCGGCGGTGGTTGCTTGCTCAGGAGGAGGGGGTTATCCGGTTGTAGCAGGTTCTGGCAGTGGACCCGATCAGAATAATGGCGGCAACAATCGGATGGAATCCATAACCAGAGTGGGGTTTACTCTCCCTGTCCACAATGAATAAAGGGTGATGTCATGCCTGATTCACCAGAGCAGCAACGGCGATCAGACAGAGATACCGGAGACATAGCTTCCCATGGGAATACCGGTGTGGCCCGGCTGGTCAAGGTGGCCCATCACATTGAATCCCACGCCGATGAGCCACTCACGCTCGCGCGCCTGGCGACGCTGGCGGCCTTGTCGCCTTCCCGCCTGCAGAAGCAGTTCAAGGAGGCCTTCGGGGTGTCTCCAAAAGCTTATCAGGATGCCGTCCGTATGCGGCGCTTCAAGCAGTCTCTTAAAGACGGCGACAAGGTGACGGATGCGATTTTTACCTCTGGCTATGGTTCGGTCAGTCGTGTCTACGGCGAAGCCAACCGCAATATCGGTATGTCGCCCAAGACCTATCGGGCCGGTGGTGCGGGCGAAGCCATCGTTTATGCCTGTCGAATGACCGCACTGGGGCTGATGATGATGGCGGCCACGGACCGCGGCGTATGCTTGGTGGAGTTCGGTGACGATGAAGCCTCGCTGATGGCCCAGTTGAGGTCGGAGTTCCCCAATGCAGATCTGAACGCTTCTCCAGCGCGGAACGCCCCAGAGCTTGATGCCTGGATGGACGCTCTGGATAAGCATATCAGTGCCGGTGCCCCACGGCCGGATTTGCCGTTGGATATGCGTGGCACGGCGTTTCAGGTAAAGGTCTGGCAGTTCCTGTTGAGTATCCGTGAAGGCGATGTTCTTAGCTACTCTGAGGTCGCCGCAAAGATCGACAAGCCCAGGGCGGTGCGGGCCGTGGCGTCAGCTTGTGGCAAGAACCGGATTGGTGTGTTGATTCCCTGCCATCGTGTATTGCGGGGCGATGGCGGGCTTGGCGGTTATCGCTGGGGATTGGAGCGAAAGCGGGCGTTGTTGGAGGCAGAGCGGAGGAATCGTGTGCGTGAATAAGCGACCCTAAAGCGCTCCCCCGGCAATTATTTCCTGTTTCAGATACACTGTCGCTTTGATATTGGCGAACAGGCCGATATCCAATCGGGGAAATGTCATGAGCAAGAAAGTCGTCAAAGTTGTTTTAACGTCTGCAGAGATTGAAGAGCAGACGGCTGCCTTTTTAAAGTCCGGTGGGCGCGTTGAGTATGTGGCTAAAGGTAAGAGTTCGCAGTTGACCTCGGCTGGCCCGAAGCAGATTAATCTGAAGAGTAATTAAGAGATCTTCAAGAAAGGTAGCTTCGGCTGCCTTTTTGTTTATGTGCCACTCGTATAAGTCCAACCACGTCATAAGTTATCGTAACCATCAGCCAGCAATAGGCGAGCTACACTCTTCTCAATCATGGATCTGATATGAGGCATAGCCGCCGTTATGAATGACAACGAGGAAAGCCCGGGTATCGGGCCGGGGGCTGGCGGACAGGACTCAACAACAGCCCTGATTGAAGCCATCAATATTCGCAGCATGTCGTTGATTGTGCTGACCAGCATCGCCTCCCTGTATTTTATCGATTGGGCCCAGCCTGTATTGCTGCCGCTGGTGGTGGCGGTTTTGATCAGTTATGCCCTGGATCCGTTGGTGGCGACACTGGATCGGATTCACATACCCCGTCCATTGGGTGCAGCCTTGGTTCTTTGCGCACTGATAGCAATTCTGGCGGCGGCAAGTGTGCCACTCAAGCAGGAAGCCATGGCCATGCTGGACAAGATTCCCCGGGCCATCAAGGAGCTTCAGCGTGAAGATGCGTCTACGTCCGACGATGAAGAAAGCATCATGGAAAAAGCTCAGATTGCCGCCAAGCAGATTGAGGAAACCGCCGAGAAAAGCCAGGAGGAACCGGCTGTTCAGGCCGGCGTGACACCCGTTCGGTTGGTGGATGAGCCGATGGACGTTCGTGATTACGTGATCCGCAACTCGCCGGCCACAATAGTTCTGATTTCCCAGATGTTTTCTGTGCTTTTACTGGTGTTTTTCCTGCTTTCCGTCGGCAAGCTATACCGGCGCAAGATCGTTAGAATATCCGGACCGTCGTTCCGGCGCATGCGCAAGGCCGCGCGAATTATGAACGAGCTGCATCACCAGGTACGTCGGTTCCTCTTTGTCATGGTCATCAGTGCGCTCTTTGTGGGCATTCTCACCTGGCTGGCGTTCTTGCTATTGGGTGTTGAGCAAGCGGCGCTGTGGGGCGTGGTGGCTGGTATTGCCAGTGGTGTGCCGTATCTGGGGCCTTTCCTGGTTCTGGTAGGCTCTGGGGTGGCCGCATTCCTGCAGTTCGGCGAGCTCAATACTGCCGTGATTGTTGCGCTTACATCGCTGGTCATCACCAGTATTCAGGGGAATCTGCTGATGCCGTGGCTGACGAGTTACGTCTCCAGTTTGAATGCCGTCGCCATTTTTATCGGGTTGTTGTTCTGGGGTTGGTTGTGGGGGCCAGTGGGCTTGATTGTGGCTACGCCCATTCTCATGATCGCAAAGTCCGTGTGCGATCATGTGGTGAACTTTCGTCCGGTAGGGGAGTTGTTGGGTAAATGATTCGGGTGTGACCACAGCTTCAATCCTTGATGACTTCTCGCTCGAATCGGCCAAGCACGACCACGATTATCAGTGAAAGCACTGTCACCATGCTGGCAAGGGCCAGGGTGCCAAGGCCGCAGGCTACGCCAATGGCGCCGGATACCCAGATGGAGGCTCCCGTGGTAATGCCTTGAACATTGCCGCAGCTCTGGATGATACTGCCGGCGCCCAGAAAGCCAATGCCGCCAATCACGCCTTCGACAATGCGTGTGGGGTCTATTCGGGCAGAAGGGTCGCCTTCCGCCGTGGCGAGCAAAATGTGCATGCCCATCATGATGAATGCGGATGCCCCCACGGAGACGAGCATGTGCGATCGCAGTCCCGCTGGCTTCCCTCGTAATTCACGTTCAAGCCCAAGCACCAGCGCCAGGCCTGCCGCCATAAGCAGTCGAATGGCCATGTCCATTAAGGGAATTTCGCTTTCTAGCACGGGTAGTCTCTCCATCCGGATTGTTAGCTTCGCCTTCGTTCACTCAAGCTAGCACCAGTATCATGACTTTGCCTGTCCCTGAAGTTTTCAGGCAGGGGCACGTGGAAGATTTGGGCTTTTGTAATCCGAAGCTTATGCTGTTGTGCACGATCATGCAGGGAAACATTGATATGCCACCGCCATCCGAAGTCCGACAAAGGGCCATTCTCGAACGCCTAGACAGGTTCAGTCGCCTCATGGACAGCAGCATCGGCCTTCCATTTACCAGGTTCCGGATTGGCATAGAGGCCATCATCGGGCTGTTACCGGTGGTTGGTGATATGGCTGGTCTGATCCTGTCGGGCTATGTGCTGGTAGAAGCGCAACGCGCGGGCGCCAGCAAGGCTGTGAAGTTAAGAATGCTCAGAAATATGGTCATTGATTTCCTGGGTGGCCTGTTGCCGGTCGTGGGGGATGCCTTTGATGCCGTTTATAAGGCCAACACCCGCAATACCAGGCTGCTGAGAAACTATCTGGAGAAGGAATTGGCGATCGAACCTCCGCAAGCGCCGTTTCCCTGGGGAACGCTGATTGGCTTGTCGATCCTGTTTGCGGTGATAACCGGCGGTCTGTCGCTGATTCTTTGATAATATGGCTGCCTCTTAACCATACCGAACAGGAGAACGACCGTGGCGGATTCATCACTCAAGGAAAAACTTTCCAGCGCAGTCAAGGACGCAATGCGGAGCAAGGACAAAGATCGCCTGGTGACGCTGCGTATGGCTCAGGCTGCGGTGAAGCAGATTGAGGTCGACGAGCGCCGGGAGCTCACTGATGACGATGTTCTGAAGGTGCTGGACAAGATGTTGAAACAGCGCCGGGATGCCGCTGCCCAGTACGATGACGCAGGGCGCGGAGAATTGGCAGACAAAGAACGGTCTGAAATGGTGATCATCGAGGAGTTTATGCCTGCCGCGCTGTCTGAGGACGATCTGGATGCGCTGATTCGTGCGACCATTAACGCGACGGGAGCCTCCGGTATGCAGGACATGGGAAACGTGATGAATGAACTCAAGCCTCAGGTGCTCGGCCGGGTGGATATGGGGCACCTGAGCAAGAAAGTTCGAGCTGCGCTGGCGGGTTAAGCCAGCGCTGGGGCCACGGCCTGGTCAGGCGAAATCGTACTCGCCCCCTTTCTCCAGGGCTCTCTGATACGCGGGGCGCGCATGCACCCGCGCAACCCAGGCCTTGATGTTCGGCCTGTCGTTGCCAACGATGCCCCGGGCGACGGACGCCTCCAGCGGGAAACTCATCTGGATATCCGCGGCACTTAGCTCTTCACCAAGAAACCAGGTGTTTTTGGCCAGTTGTGACTCCACGAAGTCCAGGTGGGTCTTGATCATCGGGCCGATAAAAATCTGGTTGGTTTTGTCCGAAATTCCTTTGGCGATCGGCTTGATAAAGAACGGCATTGGGCTGGTCTTCACCTTTTCAAACACCAGACGCATGACCAGCGGTGGCATCAGCGAGCCCTCGGCATAGTGCATCCAGTAGGTGTAATCCAGCCACTGCTGGCCTCCGGCTTCGGGCAGCATGGTGTCTTTACCATAGGTGTGCGCCAGATATTCGATGATGGCACCGGATTCGGCAACCACCAGATCTCCGTCGGTGATGACCGGGGACTTTCCGAGGGGGTGCACCTTCTTGAGACTGGCTGGTGCCAGCATGGTTTCAGGGTCGCGCTCATAGCGCTGGATCTCGTAGGGTACGCCCAGTTCTTCCAGCATCCAGAGAATGCGTTGTGAACGTGAATTATTGAGGTGGTGAACTGTGATCATTCGGAAGCTCCGTTCCCGTTTAATAAGTGGTCAGGGTAGTACAGTAGGCTGAAAAAGGCTGTTTGGTTCACTCGAAATGTAGTATTCCGCTGTTACCTATCCCCGTTGAAAGTGGCGCATGATGGATATGTATTGTCGATCAAACAGGGAGGAATGAACATGTCGAACAAAAAACTGTTGCTGCTGGCCGGCGATTTCACCGAAGACTACGAGACCATGGTGCCGTTCCAGGCACTGACCATGCTGGGCTACGAAGTACACGCGGTTTGCCCGGACAAGAAATCCGGCGACAGCGTGAAAACCGCCATCCACGATTTCGAGGGTGATCAGACCTATACCGAAAAGCCCGGTCACAATTTTGCGTTAAATTACGATTTTGACGATGTGCGTGTTGAGAACTACCTCGGATTGGTGATTCCTGGCGGGCGTGCGCCAGAGTACCTGCGGCTGAACGAACGGGTGATTGATATCGTGCAGGCGTTCAACCATGCAGGTAAGCCCATTGCGGCCGTATGTCACGGCGCCCAGATTCTGGCCGCCGCCGGAGTGCTGGAGGGCCGCGAGTGCAGTGCCTATCCGGCCTGTGGACCGGATGTGAAGATGGCCGGTGGTCGTTACATGGACATTCCGGTCGATCAGGCGCACGTACAGGGTAATCTGGTAACGGCTCCGGCCTGGCCAGCGCATCCGGCGTGGTTGGCGGCGTTTGCTAAACTGTTGGGAGCGCAAATCTCAATCTAGCCCTATCCGGCAGCCGCCTGTTGCGGCTGCCGAACTCACAGGAGACAGACCCCATGTGTGAGCTCTATGTGAAAGCCGACCCGATTCTGTTCGAGTGCCGATCCCGCTCTCTACGCATTCGGGGTGTGGTGACCACGCTCCGGCTTGAAAACCAGTTCTGGGACATTCTGCAGGAAATTGCTGAAGTGGATGGCATGACCACCAACCAGCTCATCACCAAGCTCTATGAAGAAGTGATGGAACTGCGGGGTGAGGTTGAAAATTTTGCGTCGTTTCTCCGCGTGAGCTGCACGCGCTATCTGGCTCAACGCGAAGCCCGACCTGTGCCATTGATGGCTGCGCAGTCGGGCTCCAAAGCCCGGATGGCTTCGATCCCTTGAATTGTTTGTGGTTCGGGCGCAGCTAGAGAGGACGTTCATTTCACACAATCGACAGGGGAGGTCCCCATGCACGTATTCATTGCCGGGGCGAACGGTCAGATCGGGCGCTATCTTTTGCAAGAAATCGCAGACAGTAAGCATGAGGCACGAGCACTGGTTCGCCACGCAGACCAGGGGCCGGAACTGCAGAACCTTGGTGCAACGGAAACGGTGATTGGCGACCTGGAGCAGGATTGCACCGAAGCCATGCGGGGCTGTGATGCTGTTATCTTTACCGCCGGGTCTGGCCCCCATACTGGTCCGGACAAGACGGTAGATGTGGACCAGGATGGCGCGATTCGCCTGGTGGATACCGCCAAGGCCATGGGCATCAAACGTTTCATCATGGTCAGCAGTATGCGAGCTGAAGAGCCCGAAAAAGGCCCTGAAAAGCTTCAGCATTACCTGCGTGCCAAGCGTAATGCCGATGAACACCTGAAAAACAGTGGTCTGAATTACACCATTGTGCGCCCTGGCCGACTTACCAATGACGATGGCAACGGTAAGGTGTCGGTCAGCGAACGGCTGGATGCCTTCGGAGAGATTCCTCGCCAGGATGTTGCCCGGGTTCTGTTGGCTGTGCTGGATTCTGACAATACCGGCAATTGTGTTTTTGATGTAGTGTCTGGAGATGTGCCGGTGCGTGATGCGCTGGCGAACCTGTAAGCCGCATCCGCCGGCATGATCAACAAGAGAGCCGCAATGAGCGATAACCCGTTAGCCTCGATTCTGGAAATGGATGGCGAAGAACGCTACGACTTTTTTCTGGACGCTGTGGTGGAAGAGCGCGAGCTCTGGATACTGGTCAATGGCGACAACCAGTTTCTCAAAATTGTCTCGGAGGAAGACGGCGTCGGGTATCTCCCGGTGTGGCCCGGTGAGGACTTTGCGGCGGATTACGCGGGGCCTTCGGGTGACCTGAGCCCCAAAGCGATTTCATTGCCGAATTTCTTCAAGAAATGGGTGCCAGGGCTAAGCCGTGACGGGCTTGAGGTGGGTGTTTTTCCGGGCGCCGACAGTGAGCTATGGATAACGCAGCCGGAAGAGCTGAAGCAGGATCTTCAGGAAGTGTTGTCGGGATCTTTCTGATCCCGGCTACACCAGAAAATTCCCCCTCTTTGATACGGTCAGTTCCACGTCTTCGCTTCGATCCTTCAGGGTGACACCTGAGATGCCCAGTCGCCTGGCTTCCCTCAGAAGGTAGATCACTTTCTCGCTTGCCGGTTCCACCCCCAGTCCTGCAGGCAAGGCCCTACCCCTGAGGATGGAGATCCTCCAATGGAGTCCCGCACATTAAGAAGCGCTAATCACGATGTTTGAACCCTGTGCTAGAGTTGGGGTGACCGTGGCTGCTTTTGGATACACGCAGCCATAGCCGAAATAGCAGTAATCATACTGATAAGGAGGCAAGACGATGGAAGCGAAATCCGGTCAACAAAGTGAGTACGAACAGGTTCGCGAAGACCTGCGCCGTTTACAGGAGGACATGGCCAAGCTGACCAGAAGCGTCGCTGAGGGCCAGAAGAACAACATCAGTCATCTCCGAGACGAGATACGCCGCGAAAGCCGGGAAGCGTTTGACCAGGTGAAGCGGCGGGGCGATGAAGCCCTTGATCGCGCAAAGGAAGCCAGCGGCAAAGCGGTAGAAAATGTGGAACACAAGATTGAGGAGCGTCCTTTCCTCAGTATCGTTCTTATGTTTCTGGCCGGGCTGTTGGTGGGTCGGTTACTGGATCGCTGATGATGCCCGACTCGGCCTGGTTGCAGGGCGCCCTACGCAAGGTAGTCGCGGCAGTTTTGGGTTTAATGCTGGCGCTGGTGTTGCTGGTGGCCCTGCTCATTACCGGTTTTTACATGCTCGTCAACGCCGCCACGCTGGCCCTGGCTCCTGTAGTGGGAGAAGCCGGTGCGATGGCGGTGACGGGTTTATTCTGTATTCTTCTGCTAGTGCTTTTTTTCTATCGCATGACACGGCCGGCCAAGTCTAGCGCACAGGCCGATTCCGGCGAAAGTTCAGGCATGTCATCGCCGGTAGAATCTTTAAGGAACCTGATTCGAAAGAACCCTCTGGAATCGGCGTCTATTGCTTTTGTGCTGGGCATCGCCGAACAGGGAGATCCCCGGTTGAAGTCTCTGTTGCTTCAGGGCGGTATGGTTTTGATGAAGGAAGCCGAAGCTGAACGTGCTGCCAAGCCCGAGCATATGTCTGGCTCACAACCTTCCGATAGCCAGTCGGAAACAACGCAGTAACAGACCAAGAGCAAGACATGCCGCCATCACCATTACAGTCAAGCCTACCTGGTACGCCGGAGAATAAACGCGCCCTCTGGTCTTGGGCGCTCTACGACTGGTCAAATAGTGCCTTCTTTACAATCATTCTTACTTTTGTCTTCGCTCAGTACTTCAGCGTCTCGGTGATTCAGGATGAAGTGGCGGGCACGCGGGCATGGGGCAATATCGTTGGTATAGCCGGGGTGGTGATTGCCATACTTGCTCCGATTCTCGGTGCTATTGCTGATCAGTCAGGCCGGCGCAAACCCTGGTTGATCAGTTTTACACTCCTGTGTGTGATTTCGTCGGCCATGTTGTGGACGGTGACGCCGGATCAGAGTCAGTTCTGGACGGCCGCTCTGTGGGTGGGGTTGGGTACACTCGGCGCTGAGTTCGCTTTCATCTTCTATAACTCGATGTTGCCGGATCTGGCTCGGCCGGAGCGTACCGGACGGTGGTCTGGCTGGGCCTGGGGACTGGGTTATGTGGGCGGTATCGCCAGTCTGGTGGTGGCGCTCTACGGCTTTATCGAAGCGGACGGCACGTTCTTTAACCTTGATCGAGACGCCGCAGAGCACGTGCGGGCAACCTTTGTTCTGGTGGCCGTGTGGTATCTGGTATTTGCGTTGCCGGCGTTCTTTTTTATCCCGGATCGGCCATCAACCGGTTTGAGTCTGGGGGCAGCCACGCGGGCCGGACTGGTCCAGCTGAAAGAATCCATTGCTCACGTGCGGCAGTACCGGGACATCGTACGGTTTCTGATCGCAAGGATGCTGTACACCGATGGCCTGGCGACGATTTTCACCTTCGGTGGCGTCTATGCAGCCGGCACGTTCAACATGAGCCCCACTGAAGTGCTGCAGTTCGCCATTGCCCTGAACGTCACTGCCGGGCTGGGGGCACTGGGCTTTGCCTGGATTGACGATGCCCTGGGTGGTCGCAATACCATCCTGCTGTCGCTGGTGGGCCTGGGCTGCAGTGCGTTCGCAATTCTGGTGGTGGATGGGGCCACCGCGTTCTGGATATGGGGCATGATTCTGGGCATTTTCGTGGGGCCGCTGCAATCGGCCAGCCGTTCTCATCTGGCCCGTGTGGCCTCGCCGCATCTGCAGACTCAGATGTTCGGCTTGTTCGCCTTCTCCGGGAAGGCAACCGCCTTTGCCGGCCCGTTGCTGGTGGGTTGGGTGACGTCGGTTACCGACAGCCAGCGTTGGGGTATGAGTACGATCTTGCTGTTCCTGCTGATCGGGTTTGTGCTGATGCTGAAAGTGCCTGCGACTGAGGCCCGAAAAGCGGAGGACTGACACGGTATCTGCCCCAGCTTCGGCTATTCTGATTCATAGCCATCCCACAAAAACAAGATACTGAGGGGCGTTTTGCCATGGCCCGTGGTGTGCATGTCGTCGATCTGTTCCTGGATCTGGTGGTGGAGTTCGGCAGGAATATTCGTTGGTACACCACCGTCGGGAACCATCGAAAACAGGTACTCAAGCGCCTGGTGAAAGCCCCCCGGTCGCTGATTACCTTCAGTGATGCCGGCGCCCATATTCGGAATATGGCGTTCTACAACCTGCCACTGCGCATGCTCAAGCTCGTTCATGAGTCTATCAATGACGGAGACCCCATCATGACCATGGAGCAGGCCGTACACAGGTTGACGGGAGATCAGGCTGACTGGTTCGGTGTGGATGCGGGCAAGATTCGTGAAGGCGACCGAGCCGATATTGTGATTATCGATCCGGCGGGGTTTGATCAGGACCTGGAGCAAGTGCACTGGGGCGAGATGGAAAACTTTGATCTGCAGCGTTTGGTCAATCGCAATCCCGGCATTGTAAAAACGGTTCTGATCAACGGACGACTGGCGGTCGATAACGAGGAATTCTCGCCGTCATTCGGCCGTGAAATGGGCTATGGACAGTTTCTCCCGGCGAGGTAATCACTCAGGTTATGGCCAAGGCCTCTTTTGCTAGAAAGTCACTGCGGCTGATGTTCTGGGTCGTTGTAGCCGCACTGGTGCTGATGTTTTCAATTATTCTGCTGTTCAGGTTCGTGAACCCACCGACTTCTGCCTTCATGCTGGGTTATCAGATGGGTGATGCCCGCGAGCCTTTGCAGCACGAATGGGTGCCAATATCTGAGGTATCCGAATGGATGGCGCTGGCGGTGATCGCCAGTGAAGACCAGCGATTTCCGGAGCACCACGGGGTTGATTTCAAGGCTGTTCATAAGGCGGTCTCTGAATATCAGGCTGGAGAGGGCTTGCGAGGTGCCAGTACCATCACGCAGCAAACGGCCAAGAATCTGTTTCTCTGGAATGATCGAAGCTTTGTCCGAAAAGCCATCGAGGCGGGTCTGGCACTGGCAATTGATGCGATCTGGCCTAAACAGCGGATTCTTGAAGTCTATCTAAACATCGCAGAATTCGGACCGGGCATCTACGGTGTACAGGCAGCCAGCCGCGCCTACTACCGAATTCCGGCGGGGGTGCTGTCGCCACTCCAGGCGGCACATCTCGCGGCAGTCCTTCCTAACCCGAACGTGTTGAGCGTGCTTTCGCCCACGCCTTACGTCCAGGAACGAGTGGCCTGGATTGAGGGGCAGATGGCTCGGCTATCGAGGGCGGGGTATCTCGCCGAAATCAACGCTGGCAGGTAATGCCAAATCGCAGTTGATGATTCAACGGTTCTTTGATGAGTGGGCCTCGCTCCGGCACTGGGATGGTGTCATACCAAACCGGGCTTTGAATGCCCGGCTGAATTGGCTGGCGTCGTTGAAGCCGCAGGCGAGAGCGATGGCGGTGATTTTGGTGGTTGATTGTTGCAGAAGATCGCGTGCCCGGATGAGCCGTTGTTCCTGTACATATTGGTAGGGGCGCAGCCAAACGTGGCCCGGAACAGTCTTGCGAAATGGTAAGGGCTGAGGTTAACCCAGCCGGCCATTTCCGACAGTGTGAGAGGCTGATCCAGTTCCGCATGAATCTGCTCCTGTAACAGTCGCCGGTACTGATGGGACAGTTGCCCGGAAACTGCGGGAGGTGCTTTGGCGACGCTGGTGTGTCGGCTGACCACCTGACGCCCGAACTTGCCATTTATCTGGGAGCCTCTGAATCATGCCCATTAGTGCCCATTATGGAATGACTGTATTGATATGGGGTCTGACCTGGACGGCGATTCGACTGCAGGTCGAATCTGCGGCTGTGGATTTGGCAGTGTTCTATCGCTTTGTGATGGCTTCTGTGGTTGCACTTGCGGTTCTTGCCGTTACCCGGCGGCTAAGCAGGTTGATGCCTAGCCAGCATGGCTTCCGTTGTTTACGGCCAATGCTTGGGCAATGGTTTATGGAGCGCTTATTCTCGGGTTGTGGTGCCTGGTACCGGGGGTAGAGTGGATGCTGCCTGCCACCTCAGTATTCTGGGGAGCGACCGTGTTCCTTGCCGTTCCCGGCTCTATTGTGGCGTTTTACTGCTACATTACCGTCATTCAGGTGCTGGGCGCCGACAATGCAGGCTACGCCGCGGTATTGTTCCCGGTTGTCGCTCTTTCGGTCTCCACCTGGCTGGAGGGGTTCGAGTGGACGACGCAGGCTATGCTGGGCGCCCTGCTGGCCGTATTGGGAAACTATGTGTTGTTTCGTCCCGGCAAGCGTCAGAGCGTCAGCGCAACCAGCGTTCCCGAGCAACGGACCTGACTCTGCTGCCGTGGGCTCACTTTGTCGTGCAGGACTCATCGCACCCGTTCGCACCGATCTCTTTGGGGGCCATTTTTAAAAACACACCCAGTGCGGCCAACAACAATGCTGTACTCGCAATAATCGCAACCGGATAAACGAGATTCCCCGCCAAATCAAGCTGGCTGTATTTGATGATCATGATCAGGCCTTCAAGCGACATGGCCACGCAAACGGTACTGATGAAGCGGGGCAGGGTGCGGCGCATCATAGTCACTATATCGTGAGTTTCTGAACGGCCGCTGTATTCCGAGCGGATCACCATGGCCAGTTCGTAAACGGCCAGTGCGATAATGCTGCCGTTAACGCCATTAATCATGGCCTGCATCAAGGGCTCATCGGAGTTCAGGAGCTCAAAGACATCGACGATGGTTGCTGCCACAAGAGCGAAGGCCAATCCGAAAAACAACCAGGAGAACAGCCTGGCGAACAAACCGCGTACTGGAATACTTCTCAACCTGTCGAGCATGCGTTTTCACCGTGACCTGTGGATGTGATGAGACAGGCTACGGATATTTCGTAAAGGCTGCGATTACAGGTTGCACACAGCGCGGTAACCTTGAAGCAAAGGGCGAGTTGATTATTTTACCTCCGCTCATCGCCAGGCCTTGTGGTTGCGCCGTTCACACCGGCTATCCTTGGGTTGCCAACACAGTTATCCACAGATTCTGTGGGAAAACTCTTTGCTGTTTGATCATTGTTTCGCTGGTTGTGGAGGCGGTTATTGAAACCATAACTTGGCCGCTTTCAAGGCGTAGTAAACGCTACGGTCGCAAAGCGAACGTTCAGATTTCGGAATAACGCCAGCCATCATCGGTGACAAAACCGCAGCGAAGCGGAGGGTTTGGCATCCGGGGCATGGCATGGTTATGTGGTGCCTTACTCACTGGTCAGAAATAAGATTTCACCAACCGTCGTACCGAATCCCATTTTTTTGCAGGAAATCTGCTTCTCTTTCAAGATAACTCTCGGTACGACGAGTATAGTCTTCTCCTTCTTCTTTGTGATCGTAAGGTGTTGCCTGGTATCGCCCCACCTCAATGGCATTTTCCGCCCCGTTCATGATCCAGACAACCACAGTGCCACCCGGTGCCAGGCCAAACGTCAGGTCGTTACGAGGCATGTCAATGGTTTTACCGTAGCGTTCAATCGGAGCGATTTCTTTCATTTTCTCCTCAATCTCGCGGGCATTCTCAAGCTGGATCAACGCCCGGTAAGATTGCTGTTCGGCAAACGAGAACCACTTGATAAGCACCAGGCCCGGCATTGCCTGCCACTCGGCGTTTCCCCCGGAGGGCTCTTTCCAGCAACAAGAGACACTGCCAATCGGTGCCCGCCAACCGATTTCCCCCGACACCGACTCGAGAATAAAGGTCTCAACCCATGCATCGTAATGCCGGGGTACGACAACGGAGATACTTCGGTAGTCAGGGTCAGGGCCATATTTTGGTCGTTCCGATCTGCTCTGA
>JAJUKC010000052.1 GCA_029264995.1 Marinobacter sp.
ACCCGATTGTTCAGTTTTCCGTCAATTTTCGGGGGGACGGCCTGGGCAATCACGAAGACATCCCGAGGGCGAGGTCGAAGTGAGCAACACTTATAATGATCTGAGTACAGCACGACTGGTCGAGCTGGCATTAGCAAGGAATGAAGGCCAGCTGGCATCCAACGGCTCCCTGGTGGTCACCACCGGTGAGCGCACCGGCCGGTCTCCCATGGACCGCTTTATCGTCGAGGAGCCCAGCACCGCCGACGACATCCACTGGGGTCCCATCAACCGCCCGTTCGATTCTGAAAAGTTCGATGCTCTGTGGGATCGCGTTGAAGCCTATATCGCTGAAAAAGACCGCTTCGTCTCTCACGTTCACGTTGGTTCCGACCCGGAACACTACCTGCCGGTAAAAATGACCACGGAAACTGCGTGGCAGAACCTGTTCGGCCGCAACCTGTTCATTCGCCCGGATAGCTTCAACCCGGCCGACAAGCAGGAATGGCAGATCCTCAACGCCGCCAATTTCGAGTGTGTGCCAGAGCGTGATGGCACCAACTCCAACGGCTGCGTCATCATCAACTTCGCCAAGCGCAAGGTACTGCTGGCCGGCATGCACTACGCAGGCGAAATGAAGAAAGCCATGTTCTCGGTTCAGAACTTCCTGCTGCCCGAGAAAGACGTCCTGCCCATGCACTGCTCAGCCAACGTCAGTGAAACCGGCGAAACCTGCCTGTTCTTCGGCCTGTCCGGTACCGGCAAGACCACCCTGTCTGCCGATCCGCACCGTTTCCTGATCGGTGACGACGAGCACGGCTGGGGCCCCGGCACTGTCTTCAACATCGAAGGCGGTTGCTACGCCAAGTGTATCGATCTGAGCCAGAAGAACGAACCGATCATCTGGGACGCCATCCGTTTCGGCGCCATCGTTGAAAACGTGAAGATTGATCCGGAGACCCGCGAGCCGGATTACACCGACGTTTCCCTGACCGAAAACTCCCGTTGCGCCTACCCTCTGGAGCACGTCGAGAAGCGCGTGATCGAGAACCGTGCCGGTGAACCCTCACACATCATTTTCCTGACCTGCGACATGACCGGCGTTCTGCCTCCGGTATCCATCCTGAGTCGTGAAGCTGCAGCCTACCACTTCCTGAGTGGCTACACTGCGCTGGTGGGCTCCACCGAAATGGGCTCATCCTCCAAGCTGAAATCCACCTTCTCCACCTGCTTTGGTGCACCGTTCTTCCCGCGCCCGGCCGGCGTCTACGCCGAGCTGCTCATGAAGCGTATCGACGAGTTCGGCAGCAAGGTATTTCTGGTCAACACCGGCTGGACCGGTGGTCCCTACGGTGAAGGCAAGCGCTTCAGCATTCCGACCACCCGCGCCATCATTGCCGCCATCCAGAACGGCGATCTGGACGACGTCGAAACCGAGCACCTGGATGCCCTGAACCTGGACGTGCCCAAGCATGTTCCGGGCGTAGACACCGAGCTGCTGAACCCGCGCAACACCTGGGTCAGCCCGGACTACTACGATGGCAAGGCTCAGGAGCTGATTGCCCAGTTCGTGGAGAACTTCAAGAAGTTCGACGTGGCCGATGCCATTGTTGAGGCGGGCCCGAAAGCCGGCTAAATCCGCTTTCCCACTGCCATAAAAAAAGCGCCTTGCGAAAGCTCGGCGCTTTTTTTGTACCTGTGGGTTGCAAACACAGACCAGACAGGCCGCCAGAGCGGCCCTGGCCAGAGAGATCAGTTGGCGTAGAACAGCAACGGCACAAAGGCCACCAGTACCAGCGAAATCCCCATGGCAATCAGCGGCATGATGATGCGCTCATGGCGCTGGTAGAAGGTTCCACCTTCCTGCTGGGCCGCCAGCACCTCGGCCTCGCCCACCACCTGGCGGGTGAGTAGATGGTTCAGGGCCACAGGCGGGCTCAGATAGCCAAGCTCGAAGGCTACCAGCGTCACCATCCAGAAATGCACCGGATGAATACCACTGGAATAGGCAATGGTCGCCACCGTTGCGGTTACCAGAATCACCGCACCGAAAGCGTCCATGATCATCCCCAGGATCACCAGAATCACCACCATCAGCAGCATAGCAGACCAGGGACTGTCGAACGCCTGCGGGAAAGTTTCCATGATGTGGGAGCGCTCGATCACACCACCAATACTCACCGACAACCCCAGCAGCAGCAAAAGCGCGCCAATCTCGGCGGTGGTGTCGTTGGTGGCGCCACGAACGCTTCGCTCCAGCCCCTGGTGATTGATCTCGCCGGACGCCCGGCCCCGGCCATTTTTCAGGCTGATATGCTCGTACACCAGAATGGCCAGCATGATCACCGGCAGCAACCGGGGCGCCGAAAATTCATCCATTTTCACATCCAGGGCAAACCGGTAGAACAGCACCACGGCAGCGATCACAATCACATAGGGAATCAGTGGCCGCAAAGCCTGAATGGACGCCGGAAAGGCATCGGCTGCCGGAGCCAGGTCAAACTGGCTCTGCCGGTTCACCGTCAGGGCCACCATCGCAAACATGGTAGCGGTCAGTACGAATACCCAGATGCCCCAGCCAAACAACTCATCGGTGGTCACTTCCCGGTTCAGGTAGGCAATCACCACCACCAGCAGACACGGCCGCAGCACCACGCCCAGGGAGCCAGACATGGCGGTGGCCGCCAGGGCCAGATGTCGGCGCGCACCCGCCGCTCTGAGCTCACTGTAGATAACGGCACCGGCAGCAATCACAAAAATACCGGAAGCACCGGTGTAGGCGGTAGGCACCGCAGCCACCAGAACGGCCACCACCGCCAGCATCTCCGGCGGCATACGCCAGGGCCGGAAAATATTGAAAACCAGTGTCGCCAGGCGGGTCTGTTTCAGCATCATGCCCACCCAGACGTACAGGCCCACATTCAGGAACATATCGGCCAGTTCCATCATCTTGCCCAGATAGATCCCGATACCGGAGGAATGGCCGATCAACGCGAAGTAAGTACCTGAAATCAGGCACATCACGGTATAGAGCGGAACCGACAGAAACGCCTGGTTGAGATTGCCTCCCGGCGCCAGATTGTCGGGCACCCGGAACAGGCGATAGAGGCTCGCCAGCGTCAGACAGGCAAAGCCGACAATCCAGAAATTGTGCAGTAGCAGCTCCTCACCGGATACGGTGGTGCTGCTGGCCAGGCTGGATTGCCGGAAGATCACTGACGACCCCAGCAACATGGCGTTGGCAATGGTTTGCAGGGTATGGGAGACGGTGTAGTCCAACCGGGTCTCCATGGCTCGCATGGCAATGTGGTGGCGGGTCAGTGTGGCAGTCACCGCACACAGCATCACCAGAATCACCAGAACGTAGCGTTGAGCCGTGAGCCCGAACGCAATCAGGTCGGCTACGAACAGTTCCACCGCCCGATAGGCTTTCACACCGGGAGTCAGCTTGTCCTGCAGGTCTTCGTAACTGGCGTGAGCGGCCCGGCAATCCGCCACCGAGCGCTCTATGGCAAGACGGACTTCCCGGGGATCTTTTTCATGAGCGCCAAGCAACGCCGCCATCGGGTCGTCTGAAGGCGCTTGCTCAGCCAGTTCCCGGGCAACCTCTGCCTCAATATCCCGATTAAGATCACACTCCGGTTGCACCGGGTCCATGCGCAGCTTGTAATAACCACTCCAGAGCTGCTCGCCAGCGCGCAACATCTGGTTATGAATATCACTGCTGGTGGAAAACAGAACCACGGCCAGCAACAACAGACAGGCCGGCAGCGATGAAAACCACTCCAGACCACTACGACGAAAACCACCCTGGGGCATAACGGCTTACTCGGCTTGATGATGGTTACAACAGGTCATCCAGATCCATGGTCTCGACCGGTTCACGCTGGTCGTCCCAGAAGGCACCAAACTGCCCGATGGGGGTTCGGTGGCCGGTGTTTTCCACCCACAACCGATCCGAAATCGCCACCAGCATGTTGGTCGCCATGGCATCCACAAACCGCCACTCTTCGCTGGCCGGATTGGCCTCAAGGGATTCCGCATGATCCCGGATAACCGACTTCACCAGGGCTTCATCGTTCTTGTTCATGGCCGCAATGGCCTGGAACACATGACCCAGTCGGACGCCGGCTTCCTCGCCCTGCTCCGCGGCAATGGCCAGGCGCTCGAAGGCATCTTCACCCTGGGGCTGGGTTCCCGGGATCATGGCCCAGACGGTGGCACGCAGGCCCATGGGGGCGCCCCACCACTTCTTGTTGTCCAGACACTGGGTAGCACGGCCCACCACGGAGCCGGTATTGAACGGAACGCCCACCGAGGAGGTGGCCTGGATCTGGGCGTTGAGCGCCTGCAGCCCGGACAGCAAACCGGCCATGTACATGAACTCGTCCATGTCATCGTCGAAATCCGGGCACTCGCTTTCGTCCGGGTTGCCATAGTGGCTGTTATGGTGCTGCCAGCCTTTCAGATAGCGGCGGGCGGCCAGCGTATGGGCGCGCTTCTGGCGAATAAAGGCGTCTTCCGCCGCGGTCGCGTCCATGGCGTACATGGCGGCCAACCCTGCCAGCTCATGCTCCCTGGCCTGCTCTTCCGCGCAACTGCCGGAAGACAGGTAGAGCATGACTGCCAGTTGATCCGGCTCACTGGTTACCCGACCAAACGACATCAACAGCGGCGCGGTAGCCTCACTCATGGCGCAGCCCATCGCCAGATCGTCCGACTCCATCAGGTAGGGAACGGTATGGTTGCGGGAGAAGCCCTTCATGACATCCCCCGTGGTCTTGTAGATCATGTTATTGACCGCCCCGCAGCCGCTCAGCAGGAGACCGGCTGTCAATGCCGCCACCATGCCGCGAAGCCCAGATGATGTTGTCGGGGATCTCCGGAAACCCTTCATACCTTTCAACCCTTTGTTCTTGTGTTTTGTCCAGACGATGGGGGCGGACTGCACCGTTTGTTACAGTCTGTAACCGGCGCTCATTATGACGAACTCCGCCCCGGGTTTATGAGACCGATCCCGCAAATGACGCCTCCGGGAACATATCGTTACCGAAGAAGGTTTGCAGATTCAGTCCAAAGCCACTATAGATTGCTTCAGCCTCCGGCCTGTCCGGGGCAATAACCAACAACAATCAGAACGAATAATCAGGAGTATCCGATGCGCAAACCTGAACTTGCTGCTGCCATTGCCGACAAGACCGGGCTTACCCGGGAAAAGGCCGGCGAGGTAATCAACGCGTTTACCGACCAGGTGTCGGCGGCTGCCGCGCGGGGAGAGGACGTGACACTGATCGGTTTCGGTACCTTCAACATCCGCAGCCGGGAAGCCCGCAGCGGACGCAATCCGCAAACCGGTGCGAGCATCCAGATCCCTGCCAGCAAGACCGTGGGTTTCAAGGCCGGAAAGGCCCTGAAAGACGCCATCCGCTGATCATCTGCGGCCCGCCGGGTGCGGGCCGCTCAGTGCCTCAGGAAGCACACTCCGAACGGGAGCCATCCACCCGACAACGAATCGCCTTCATCAGCTTGATGGCGCGCTCGTCATAGACCCCGTCCTCCAGCAGCGACAGACGAACCTGGCGCAGCATCTTGTCGTACTCGGCCACATCTTCCCGGGGCGGGTGCATCCAGACCTCGGCAGGAATCCCGGACTCCGCTTCCGCAATGATCTCGTAGGCCTGATCAATCCGCTTGATGGACTCGTCCCGCACCATCTGGCCGGCGTCGTCCGGGAAACGGTCGCGATGAATGATGACCTGGAAGTTCATGTACGCCAGGGCATACTTGAATACCCCACCCTTGGAATTAACGCCCTTATAGAGTTCCAGAGGCTGATAGGCCACGGCGGGTGCATAGGCCAGGTCGACACTGCCATTATTGAACTTGCCGGCAAAGTTGGCGGAGTTGGAACCAACCACCGATGCTCCGACATGACGGACCATGCGCACCGAGGCCGAGTCGTAATCCAGCGTTGCGATACGTTTGCCCTGGAGTTTCTCGACCGAATCAATGGCCCGGTCGCGGGTATACAGGTAAATGGCCCCGGCAGGAAAGACACCGGCAACCTCATAGGGTCCGTCAACCAGGAACGGCCGGGCCTTGGGCTGGCTCAGGGTGTTGTACAACAGGCGCATTTCTTCTTCGCCCGGAACTGCACCCATGGCTTCAAGACTACCGGTAAACTTGTTGAATTCCCGGGCACGGGTGCCGGTCAGCAACACGGCATCGCACTGGCCGGCCTTGAAGTCTTCGGCCGCTACTTTTTCATCGGTGTAGGCACGCAGTTCCAGTTTAATGCCTCGCTTGAGGGCCACCGGCTGGAATTCCTTGGTGATGGCAAACAGCGGGCCATTGGCACCAACCGGGTCAAACACACAGAAGCTGCGCTCAAGGATTTCATCCTGAGCCTGAACCAGGGAGGGTGCCACCAGGCTGGCACACAGGGCGGCCGCCATGGCGAGCTGGCGGGAAAAGCGGATTGATTTCACGGGATGACTCCTGAGTTTTTATTGTCGGGCCGGTCACATCCGGGTGACTGGCTCTCGTATTCTATGACCTGACCGTAGAGGGTCGGGTCATAGAATACGTTGGCTCAGGTGCCTGCCATCAAGGGTTTTTCAGCAAAACCGGCGAGTTCTGTGATGATGTCGACAGAGGCGGAGCCACCCCTGCCTCATTTTTTAAAGTGGGGTCCCGGGGGCCTGCCAGGCGGTGCGACCTGCCACCAGGGTGAGTTTCACCTCCCCAGGCAGGGCTCGATCCAGAACCGGGGCGTGCCGGCCCGCCGACAGCAGCGTTGCTGTGGAAGGCTGCCAGTGGCCATCGGGGTCAAACAGGCAAAGATCAGCGGCAGCCCCGGCCGTCAGAGCCACTTCCCGGCCCAGCACAGCCGCCGGCCCGGCGGTCAGTGCCCGCAGCAAATCCGGCAGCTCCAACTCATGATTCTGTACCAGCTCCAGGCCCAGGGACAGCACGCTCTCGATGCTCGACAGCCCCGGCTCGGTGGCGGGCAGCGGGGCCTGCTTGGCCGCGGAATCGTGGGGCTGATGCTGACTCACGATCGCATCGATCACGCCGTCCTGCACGCCGGCCACCAGCGCCTGACGGTCGGCTTCTCCGCGCAGGGGCGGCCGGACATGAAAACGACTGTCGAAGCCGGCCAGGGCCGACTCGGTGAATGCCAACTGGTGCATGGCAACATCCGCGGTAACCTTCACGCCGCGATCCCGGGCCTGGGCAAGCATCTCGACGCTGCGGGCACAGGACAGCTGGCTAAGATGCAAGCGCACCCCCGTCTCTTCCGCCAGCAGCAGCATTTCCATAACCGCGGCCGTTTCGGCCACCTCGGGAATACCGAGCAGCCCCAGGCGCGTGGTGACCTGACCATCATGGGCGTAGCCATCGGCCGCCAGGGCGGTATTTTCCGGGCTGAACATCACGGTCAATCCGAAGGTCTGGGCATAGGCCATGCACCGGCGCAGAATGCGGGCATTGCGCACACCCCGGGAACCATTGCCGACCGCCACGCAACCGGCCGCTTTCAGGCCAGCCATATCACTGAGCATATCGCCATCAAGGCCCCGGGTGATGGCACCGATCGGCAGCACCCGAACCACACCTCGGGAGGCCACGCTGTCGAGAATCAGATTGGTCACGGCACCGGAATCGTTGACCGGCGAGGTTTCCGGTGAAGCACAGACCGTGGTGAAGCCACCATGGGCGGCGGCCCGTGTTTCCGAGGCAATATTGCCCTTCTGGCCATTGCCCGGCTCGCGGAGATTACAGCACAGGTCGATAAAACCGGGCGCGATCACCTGCCCGTCGGCGTCCAGTGTCGCGGCGCTCGCCGCTGCCTGAGCCTGCTCTCCAACCGCCTCTATGCGACCATTGCGCACCAACAAGCCCGGGTTACTGATCAACCCCTTGCCCGGCTCAAACAACTGCCCACCGATCAGTTTCAGGCCGCCCTCATTCCAGTTCGCTGACGCTGTCATGCCCGGCCCTCCTGCTGTTCCTGCTGTCTTTGCTGACGCTCCGCCATCTGACCGCCCATGGCCATGGACATCACCGCCATCCGGATAGCAATACCGTTGGTGACCTGGTTAAGAATGACCGACTGGGGCCCATCGGCCACTGCCGACTCAATCTCGACCCCGCGGTTGATCGGGCCCGGATGCATGACGATGCAATCGGGCTTTGCCAGCCCCAGCTTTTCCTGATTCAGCCCGTACAGACGGTAAAACTCACGTTCACTGGGTAACAGGGCACCTTCCATGCGCTCCTTCTGAAGCCTCAGCATGATCACCACATCCAGGTCTTTCATGCCCCGGGCCATATCGTATTCCACGGTACAGCCAAGATCCTCGACATCTCTGGGCAGCAGCGTGCCAGGAGCAATCACCCGCACCTCTTCCGCGCCCAGCACATTCAACGCACGAATCTGCGAGCGGGCCACCCGGGAGTGCAGCACATCCCCGACAATGGCAACTTTCAGGCCGTCAAACCGGCCCTTGTGCTGACGGATGGTCAGCATGTCCAGCATCGCCTGGGTGGGATGGGCGTGGCGGCCGTCGCCGGCATTGATGATGGCAACCCCCGGGGTCACACTCTCGGCTATGAAATGCGGCGCACCACTCTGGGAATGGCGCACCACGAACATGTCCGAGGCCATGGCCTCCAGATTCAGCAGGGTATCGGACAGGGATTCACCCTTGGAGGTGGCCGAGGTGGAGATATCCAGGTTCAGGACGTCGGCAGACAGGCGCTTGGCCGCGAGTTCGAACGTACTCCTGGTCCGGGTACTGGATTCAAAGAACAGGTTGACTACGGTGCGGCCTCTGAGAAGGGGCACTTTCTTGATACTTCTCTCTCCCACCTCAATAAAGGAGTCGGCGGTGTCGAGAATATCCGTGAGCAACGGCTGGCTCAGGCCATCCAGCGTCAGGAAATGCCGCAACTGACCATCCCGGGTCAGCTGCAAGTGGTTCGGGGAAGGGTCGTTCGCGGTCATGGCTCGCCTGTTATCAGTTGGGAAGGTTTACTGCCCGGATTCCTGTACTTCAATGCGCAGTGGCTCGGGGCCACGCAGTTTCACTCGTTGATGGGCTTCCAGCGTCAGGGCCCGCCCCACCACATCCGGCTGGATCGGCAGCTCCCTGGCGCCCATATCGATCAGCGTGGCCAGTATGATACTGGCCGGACGGCCGTAGTCGAATATTTCATTCATGGCAGCCCGGATCGTCCGGCCACTCATGATCACGTCGTCGATCAGGATGATGTCCCGGCCTTCTGTATCAAACGGCAGGCTGGACGGCATCACCCGGGGGTTCAGACCAATGCGGCTGAAATCATCCCGGTAGAACGAGATGTCCAGCTCACCGAAGGGCTGGGCAATACCCAGACGCTTACCCAACACATCCGCCAGCCAGACACCGCCGGTCCGGATTCCGATCAGCACCGGGTCATCTACGCCACGCGCCTGGAGAATCTGACGCAGGCCGGATTCCAAGGTGTCGAGCAGCTGGTCTATATCAAGCAATGCGGTCATTACAGCCTCCTTTATCAGGTCAGCCGGCCTGCTCCCGGCACCAGGTTTCCAGTATCAGCACGGCGGCACGGTCATCGACGCCGTGGCGGCCGAAATCGCGGCTGCCACCGCCGGCCATCACCTCGCCCTTGGCTTCGTAGCTGGTGAGTCGTTCGTCCACCATTTCGACCGTGACATGGTAGCGGCCGTGCAAACGCTTGCCGAACTTGCGGGCCCGCGCGCACATCTCATTTTCGGTGTCATCCATATTCAGAGGCAGGCCGACCAGGACAATATCCGGCTGCCAGTCCGCCAGCAGCGCCTCGATCTGCTGCCAGTCGGGGATCCCGTCCCTGGCCGGAAGCATGGCCAGGGGCTGGCCGGTTCCGAGCATTTCCTGCCCTGACGCCACCCCGATACGCCGGGTGCCGAAATCAAAGGCCAGTAGTCGACGGTTACCGGGATCAGGCATGACCCACCGAATCACTGAGCTGGTTCAGATCAATGCCCATCAGGCGGAGTACCGCCTGGTAACGTTGGTCCGCCGGCGTGCGGAACAGAATGTCGGTGCTGGCCGGGCAGGTCAACCAGGCATTGCTGCCCAGCTCTTCCTCCAGCTGACCCTCGCCCCAGCCAGAGTAACCCAGTGCCACCAGAAACGATTCCGGCCCCTCATCCCGGCCAATGCTTTCCAGAATATCCCGGGAGGTGGTCAACAGCACTTCGTCGGTGACTCGCGCGGTATTCTGCCACTGCCGGCCCGGCGAGTGCAGAACAAAGCCGCGCTCTGGCTGAACCGGCCCGCCGGTGTATACCGGCAAGTCCAGTTCCCCGCCGTGCATTTCGAGCTGCTCGAGGATCTCACCCAGGTGGATTTCCAGCGGCTGATTGATCATCAGCCCCAGCGCGCCCTCCTCCGAGTGTTCGCAAAGGTAGATCACCCCACCGTGAAAGCGGGGATCAGCCAACCAGGGCGAAGCCACCAGGAAGTGGTGCCTGAGACTGCCTGTGGTGTCGTGTTCGGCCGTCATCCGGATGTAAGCCCCCGTCTCTGAAATGACCAGGTGCGTATGATTTCCAGTTCGTCCACGTCCTGACGCATTTCCTCCGGGAAAGGCGCAAACGGAGCGGCCATACGCACAATTCGGATTGCGGCATCGTCCAGCACCGTACTGCCGGAGGACTGGAGGATTGCCACTTCCTTGATTGTGCCATCTTTCTTCAGGGAAACCAGCATGCGCAAGGTGCCGTAGATGCCCGCCTGCCTGGCTTCGGTGGGATAGTTGATGTTACCTACCCGGGTCACCTTGCTGACCCAGTTCTGTACATACCAGGCGTTGCTGGACTTCAGGGTCGACGCTGCCGTTACCCGCATTACCCGGGGTTTACGGGCATAGGCCCGCTGCTGTGCGTCAAACCGCGCCTCCAGGCTGGCAATCTCCAGACTGCGCTCCATCAGGCTCTTTTTCTCGCTCTGAGGCAAGGGCTCTTCCTGAGGCTCGGTTCGCTCCTCGAGCCTTGACGCCTGGCGTTCGGTGCGAGTCTCGGTCTGAACGACGGCCCGTTCCTGTTGAGGCTGGGGCCGGGTGGTGGTCTGTGGCTCGGGTTGCACCTGGGCCAGATCCGGCTGACTGATCTCGGACGGATTGGGCGAGGTCATTTCCATGGCCTGCTCTTCCGTGCCACTGCCCTGTTGACTGGTCTGGGCCAGGAAATCGGCCTTCTCCGGGGCTTCCTCATCGTCGAACTGGGACAGGGTAATTTCCATGGTCTGAGCCGAAGACCGGGGCGATTCCGGGGCAAAGGTAATCCCCAACACCAACATGGCATGAACGGCCAATGCCATAAACAGGGTGAAGGAAAACCGATCGAAATCGCTAACCTGGGTTGCCATGACGGTTCCTGAGTCTCCTTGTGCGCTCAAAAGCTGTAACCGGTTTTCAGTCTCTGGTCAGACGTCGCTCGATGGCGTCCATCAGCATGCCGGCAATGTCGATGCCAAACGCCGCGTCCAGCTCACGGATGCAGGTGGGGCTGGTGACGTTGATTTCCGTGAGGTAATCGCCAATGACATCAAGCCCCACAAACATCAGACCCTTTTGCTTGATCACCGGAGCCACCCGGGCACAAATCTGGCGGTCACGCTCGGTCAGTTCCCGGCCCTCACCCCGACCACCGGCGGCCAGGTTGCCGCGATTTTCACCGTGCGACGGAATGCGTGCAAGGGCATAGGGTACCGGTTCGCCCTCAATCAGCAGAATACGCTTGTCACCCTCGGTGATTTCCGGGATGAATTTCTGGGCCATGGCCTGATGGCTGCCGTAATTGGTGAGGGTTTCAATAATCACCCCGAGATTGGCATCGTTTTCCTTGACCCGGAATATCGAGCGGCCACCCATGCCGTCCACGGGCTTCATGATGATGTCACCATGTTCGGCATAGAATTCCCGAAAACGCTGGGCAGAGCGGGTCACGATCAGCGGGGGCGTCAGGTCTTCAAACTGGGTGGCAAACAGTTTTTCGTTGCAGTCCCGCAGGGTGGCCGCCGGATTGACCACCAGAGCGCCCTGCTGCTCCGCCAATTCCAGTATATAGGTAGCCATCAGAAATTCCCGGTCCACCGGTGGATCCTGCCGCATCAGAATAACGTCCAGATCACCCAGCGCACGATCCTGGCTGGCGCCGAAGCTGTACCAGTTGTCCGGGTCCATGTGCACGGTCAGCCTGCGCGTATGAGCCCGGGCCTGGCCGCCTGCGAGATAGAGATCCGGCAGTTCCATGTACTCGATTTCCCAGCCGCGTTTCTGGGCGGCATGCAGCATGGCCAGAGAACTGTCTTTCTTGAAGTGAATATCCTGAATGGGATCCATCACGATCCCCAGCCGGACTGTCATAGCGTCTCCTGGAACTGTCGGTAAGAAAACACGAACCGGTCAGCAGAGCGGACCGGTTATAAAGTGCTATGCTGAGAGGTCAGATGGTATTGTACCCGAGCCGTGAATGCATCCGGAGAAATCCGCAGATAAATCCGTGATGGCAGCGGCAGAAGTACATTTGGTCACAAACTAATACTTTTTATCCGGCCATGGATACTCTATAAATGAGCGGGGTTTATAGAACAACCTTAACGTTTGTGTTAAAACCCCCGTTTGAAAATAACGACAGTCGCTAGAGCGCAAGGCAGTTGGACAATGGATGACAACTTCGAGAACCTGAAGATCATGGTGATTGACGACAGCAAGACCATTCGTCGCACCGCGGAAACCCTTCTTAAAAAGGTTGGCTGTGAGGTTATCACTGCCACAGACGGCTTTGACGCTCTGGCCAAGATTGCCGACTCCCAGCCGGACATCATTTTTGTCGATATCATGATGCCCCGCCTGGACGGCTACCAGACCTGCGCACTGATCAAGAACAATTCCTCTTTTAAAAAGACGCCGGTTATCATGCTTTCGAGCAAGGACGGCCTGTTCGACAAGGCAAAAGGCCGAATCGTAGGCTCGGACCAGTATCTGACCAAACCGTTCAGCAAGGATGAACTGCTTAACACCATCCGCCAATACATGCCTCAGGCGGAACAGTAACCCCTGCTGACACACAGAACCATCGAGGAAACCATGGCCCGCATTCTGATTGTTGACGACTCGCCAACTGAAGTTAAGAAAATTTCCACCATTCTGGAGAAACACAAGCACGAAGTGCTGACCGCAGACAATGGCGCCGATGGCGTGGCCAAAGCCCGCGCGGAAACTCCGGATCTGGTGCTGATGGACGTGGTTATGCCCGGCCTGAACGGCTTCCAGGCGACCCGCCAGCTGACCCGCGCGCCGGAAACCGCGTCTATCCCGGTTGTGATCGTAACCACCAAGGATCAGGAAACTGACCGGGTGTGGGGAACCCGCCAGGGTGCCAAGGGTTATCTGGTCAAGCCAGTTAACGAAGATGACCTGATCAAAACAATCAACAGCCTGATTGCCTGATCCCCAACCTTGGAGTACGCATGTCCGCCCAGGCCGCCCCTTTTGCCGTTCTGACGGATATCGCCCAGCGCAGCCGGTCCATGGCCGCCGGTCTGCCGGAACAACAGGAAGCCGTTGAACTCTGGAACGGCATCGGTTTTATTCTCTCGGGCGAGCGCTACGTTGCCCCCATGGGCGAAGTTACCGAAATCCTGCATGTACCCCGGTTCACCCATGTTCCGGGGGTTCGGTCGTTCCTGATGGGAGCGGCCAATGTTCGCGGCCGCCTGTTACCCCTGGTCGATCTCGCCACCTTTTTCGATGTACCCCGCTCTTCCCGCAGCCTGCGTGAACGGCGGGTTCTGGTGGTTGAGCAGGGCGACGTATTCAGTGGCCTGGTCGTCGACAGCGTACTGGGCATGCAGTACTTCGCCAAAGACAGTTTCAGGGCCAACCCCGAAGGGGTGCCCGACAGCGTTCGTCCGTTTGTGAGCGGCGGTTACGAGCGTAATGAGGAGGTCTGGAAAGTGTTCTCAGCCACCGATCTGGTGGAAGACGAACGCTTTCTTGATGTCGCACAGTGGTAAGGGTGATGGTACTGGCAGGAACATCACCCTGACCGTCTGAAACCCGCTACACATACTTGCCATTTCCAGAAGAAAGAGGCCGGGAGCCAGAAAATGAAAAACAGAGCCGGAAGACTCAGTATGGGACAGGGAGGCAACAAACTGGTTGCCGGCCTGATCGCAGCGCTGATTGCACTTACCGTCCTGCTCGTTGTGGTACTGTTCATCATTAACCAGGACAGTCAGCACGACCAGCAGTACATCGCCAACACCGCGGAAATGCGGGTACTCTCCCAGGAGATCGCGAAGAACGCGACCGAAGCCGCCGGTGGTACTGCCGAAGCCTTCGATCAGCTCCGTCGTTCGCGGGATGAGTTCCAGCAGCTCTGGACCAACGTGACCGAGGGCAACCCGGAAACCGGCCTCCCGCCCAGTGAACTGGCCCAGCAAAGTGGCGTACAGGAACACTGGAACACCGTTCGTGAAAATGCCGACAGCATCCTCTCTACCCGTGATGCGGTACTCGGCCTGCACGAAGTAGCCCGGACCCTGAACGAAACCATTCCCCAGCTGCAGGTGGAATACGACGACATCGTTCAGATCCTGCTGGATAACGGCGCCCCTGCCGAGCAGATTTCCCTGGCCCAGCGCCAGTCGCTGCTGGCAGAGCGTATTGTCCGCTCCGTTAACAACGTACTGTCCGGTGACGAAGATGCGGTTATCGCGGCCGACCGTTTCGGCCGGGACGCCAGCCTGTTTGGCCGGGTACTTGACGGCCAGCTTAACGGCAACCCCGCCATGGGTATCTCCCGCGTAGCGGACGAAGACGCCATCTATGGTCTGGAAGCGGTTGACGAGCTGTTCCAGTTCGTTTCTCAGAACGTAGACGCGATCCTTGAGGCCTCTCCCGACCTCTTCAAGGTTCGTACCGCCGCAAGTGACATCTTCCAGAACTCCGAGAGCCTGCTGGCCGAACTGTCGACTCTGGCCGACAACTTCGCCACCCAGTCCAGCTCCCGTCTGATCAGCCCGACCCTGGCCTTTGCCATCCTGGCCGCCATGGTTGCGATTGTTGTCTTTATCGGTCTTGCCCTGTACCGCGACGCCCAGGAGCGTCTGGCCACCACCCAGGAGCAGAACGAACAGAACCAGAACGCGATCCTGCGACTGCTGGACGAACTGGCCGACCTGGCCGATGGTGACCTGACCACCGAGGCCACGGTAACCGAGGACTTCACCGGTGCCATCGCCGACTCCATCAACTACGCGATCGACCAGATGCGCGGCCTGGTACAGGCGATTCGTGGTACTGCGGTACGGGTAGCGTCCGCCGCCCAGGAAACCCAGGCTACCGCCATGCACCTGGCCGATGCGTCCGAGCACCAGGCCCAGGAAATTGCCGGCGCCTCTGCCGCGGTTAACGAGATGGCCGTGTCCATCGACCAGGTATCCTCGAACGCCGCCGAATCCTCTGCGGTTGCGGAGCGGTCGGTTGCGATCGCGAAGAAAGGCGCGGAAGTGGTACAGAACACCATCCGCGGCATGGACAACATCCGGGAACAGATCCAGGAAACCTCCAAGCGGATCAAGCGTCTGGGTGAGTCTTCCCAGGAAATCGGTGACATCGTATCCCTGATCAACGACATCGCCGACCAGACCAACATCCTGTCCCTGAACGCGGCGATCCAGGCCTCCATGGCCGGTGACGCGGGCCGGGGCTTCGCGGTGGTTGCGGACGAAGTTCAG
>JAJUKC010000073.1 GCA_029264995.1 Marinobacter sp.
GCTAGTGCCCATGTTGGGAGTGCTGCTATGGGGAAGGCTTTCCAAAACTGTGCGGAGCCATGGATGGCGGAGCTCAAGCGTCACAGGGATGTGCCGCAAGGAGCGTGTTTTGGAAAGCCTTCCCCATAGCAGCGCTGTGCTGGATAGTCGGCCCTCCCCGACAGGACTCTTGCCTCAGCTTCGGAGGTATTTCTCCAGTTCGCTTCTGAATGCTGCCTGAACACCTAAGCGTTTCAACATCCAGTAGTGCCCCGCAATCATCCGGTCTATGAAAATACTCTCGACCGGCGGTTTGAAGTAATCCAGGTATTTGAACACCGTGCTGGTTTTTGCGGCCACGTGTTTATGGATATCGGCCTCGGCGAAGTCGTAGGGCTCATCGTTCAGGAACGGGATGATCAGGATGTCCCGCCACATGGCGTAATAGGCTTCATCGACCGCCGGTTGGCTGTCCACGCGAGCGCCCAGGTCGATCAGGTACTGGTCCAGGGCCTGGTAGTCTTCATCCAGCGCTGCGATCAAGGCTTTGCGGTAGGCTTCTACAATCTCCGGTTTGAGTTTTTTCACGCAACCGAAGTCATACATGATAATGGTGCCATCCGGCCGGTAGGCGAAGTTGCCCGCGTGGGGGTCGCCGTGAATGCACTGGAACCGGAACAGCTGATCGGCCATGATCGTGAAAATCCGGTGGCCAATCAGGTTGAGGGTTTCCTGGGAGTAGTGTTCCGGTGTGACCTTGCTGACGTGGTCGCCCTCCACCAGCCCCAGGGTCAGGACCCGACGGGTTGAATGGCTGTCGACCACCTCCGGGATGATCACCCACGGCTGATCATTGTGGAATTCGTGGAATAGCTTTAGGTTTCGCGCCTCGTTTTCGTAATCCAGCTCTTCCTTCAGTCGCACCCGGATTTCGCCGAACAGCTGGTCAACCGTCTCCTTGGGCATTTTCAGTAGGCCGCCGAGCTTCAGGGCCAGTCGTAGCTGTTTGAGGTCGGAGTCGCAGGATTCATCCACGCCGGGGTATTGCACTTTCACGATCACATCCGTGCCATCGTGAAGGCGGGCGCGGTGTACCTGGCCGATGGAGGCAGAGGCGTAAGGTGTTTCCTGCAGGTATTCAAACAGCTCGCCAACCGGCTTACCCAGCTCACTTTCCACCTGTTCCAGAATCACTTCGAATGGCATCGGTGGTGCTTCTTTCTGGAGTTTTTCCAGCGCGTCGGAGAATTCTTTGGGCAGGAAGTCCTGGGTCTGGGAGGCTATCTGCCCCACTTTCATCACCGCACCCTTGAGCTCCCCCAGGGTATCGGCAATCTGCCCGGCCATCCGGGTGTAGCTTTCGCTCTGGGCGCCTTCGTCATTTTCGGTGCGGAACATGCGCCGCGCTCTCTGGCCGGCGTACTGGCCCGCCACCGAGGCGGTCATGCCTGCAAGTTTGAAGAAGCGTCCTGTGCGTGAAGTAACGGGTTTCCTGGCCATGGTGATGCCTGTTTTCCTGGAAGTTTGCAGCTCGCCTGAATATCCGTATTCGCGTTGCGTTCAGACCACTGTGGTCTCCACAAATAACACATCTTCCAGCTCCAGGGACAGAGTCTGGCCGCTGACAAGCGGGCCAACGCCTTTGGGCGTGCCAGTCAGCACCACATCGCCGGGTAACAGGGTGAACTGGGTGCTCATATGAGCAATCAGGGGCACGATCGGGTTCAGCATGTCGCCGGTATCCCCGGTCTGCTGGCGCTGGCCGTCGATATCCAGTGTGAAGTTCAGGTCGCCCTTGGCAAGTTGGTCGGCGGCAACGAATGGTGAAAGCGGGCAGGCGCCGTCGAAGGCCTTTGCGCGCTCCCAGGGGTGTCCCTTTTCTTTCAGGCTGCTTTGCACGTCCCGCAAGGTGAGATCCAGGGCCAGGCCATAACCGAGAATGGCTCTTTCCACTTCGCTGGCGGAGGCATTGGTCAGGGGGCGGCCGATAAGTACGGCCAGTTCGGTTTCAAAGTGCACCGCACCCTGGCCTTTGGGACAGACCAGCGGGCGGGTGATATGAACCGCTGCGGTGGAGGGTTTGATAAACAGCAGCGGCTCTTCCGGTACCGGGTTGTTCAGCTCCCGGGCGTGTTCGGCGTAGTTGCGCCCCACACAAACGATTTTGCCAAGGGGAAGATGAACCGGTGTGCCATCTTTCCAGTGATGCTGATAATCGCCCATGGTGGCGCCTCCGCTCAGTCTCCTTCGAATGAGCAGACAGTATAAACCTGCAGACCTTCTTCCTGCAGCTTGCGTGAGCCACCCAGATCCGGCAGATCAATCATGGCGGCTACTTCAACGATTTCAGCTCCGATCCGGCGGATCAGCCGGGTTGCGGCCAGCATGGTGCCGCCAGTGGCAATCAGATCGTCCACCAGGATAACTTTGTCGCCGGGCTTGAAGGCATCTTCGTGCAGCTCAACGGAAGCCGTGCCGTATTCCAGTTCGTAGTCTTCCACCAGGGTGTCGAAGGGCAGTTTGCCCTTCTTGCGCACCAGCACCAGAGATGCGTTCAATTCATAGGCCAGGGCCGAGCCGATAATGAAGCCCCGGGCATCCACGGCGGCCACAGCATCAATGTGCTGGCCATGATAGCGATGGACAAAAGCATCGATCAGTTTACGAAAGGCTGTTTTGTCCTGCAGAACCGTGGTGATATCCCGGAAGGAAACACCGGGTTTGGGCCAGTCCGGCACGGTGCGGATGGCTTTTTTGATGCTCTCGGAAAAATAGTCCATAACTCACCTGTATGGATGCGGCTCAGGCCACATCCAGGAACATGAATTTCAGCACGAAGACAACGGCAATGGTGGTGACGCTCCAGTTCAGATCGGACCATTTGCCGGCCAGGGCCTTGACCGCAACATAGGTAATGAAGCCCAGCGCAATACCGTGCGCAATGGAGAAGGTGAGCGGCATCATCAGGGCCGTCACAATGGCCGGTGCGATGTCTGTGATGTCGTCCCAGTCTACCAGTTTGAGGCCGCTGGCCATCAGGCACGCCACGTACAACAGGGCCGGCGCCGTGGCGTAGGGCGGAATAACACTGGCGATGGGGGCAAACAGCAAGCAGGCCATGAACAGGGCAGCGACCACCACGGCTGTCAGGCCGGTGCGGCCACCAGCGGCAATGCCGGCGGTGGATTCCACGTAGCTGGTGGTGGTGGAAGTGCCGAGCGCGGCGCCAGACATGGTGGCCACGGAATCAGACATCAGGGCCCGGCCCAGACGGGGCAGTTTGCCGTCCTTGTCCAGCAGGCCGCCTTTCTGAGCTGCGCCTACCAGGGTGCCGGAGGTGTCAAACAGGTCAACAAACAGGAAGGCAAAGACCACGCTGATCATGCCTACGTTCAGCGCGCCGGCCAGGTCCAGTTGCATAAAAGTGGGGGCAATGCTTGGCGGGGCCGAAATAATGCCGTTGTACTCCACCATGCCCAGCATCATGGCCACGACCGTGACGGCAATAATCCCGATCATCACAGAACCGGTAATCTGACGGAATGACAGAGCGCAGATCAGCACAAAACCCGCGAAGAACATCAGCGCTTCAGGTACTTTTACATCACCCAGGCTGACCAGGGTGGCCGGATGATCGACCACGATACCGGCATTTTTCAGCGCGATCAGAGCCAGGAAGAAGCCGATGCCGGCCGAGATGCCAAACCGGAGGGACATCGGGATGGAATTGATGATCCACTCCCGCACCTTGAAAATACTGAGCAGGAAGAACAGGAAGCCAGAGATAAACACCGCCCCCAGCGCGACCTGCCAGCTGTATCCCATACTGCCAACCACGGTGAACGAGAAGAACGCATTCAGGCCCATGCCCGGAGCGAGCGCGATGGGGTAATTTGCCCACAGACCCATGATCAGGGTGCCGATGACGGCGGCAAGGCAGGTGGCCACAAACACCGCACCGAAATCCATGCCGGTCGACGACAGGATGCTGGGGTTAACCACGATAATGTAAGCCATGGTCAGGAAGGTGGTAATGCCCGCTACCACTTCTTTACGGACAGTAGTGCCGTGGGCCTGGAGTTGGAACAGTCGTTCAAGCATGACTCGGGTCTGCCTCTAGGATGCCTGGATTAGGGAGTTTGAAAGTCTGTTTGCGTGCGGAAAACGTGAGTTGGGTGAAAAAACGGCAATGTTACCGGCTCAGGCGCTTCGCGCCAAGGGATGATTCAGAGTTCAGTTCAGCATCTGGTCCCGCTGCAGACGAATATCAAAGCGCACCGCGAGCATACGAACAATCACGATGAACAGCAGGCCGATGGTCAGTGCGATGGATTCGCTCTCCAGCCACCACTGGCACATAAAGTACAGCCAGCAACCGGCGAAGGCGATGGAGGCGTAGATCTGATCCTTGCGGAAAATAAAGGGAACTTCGTTACACAGGGTGTCCCGCAGGGCACCACCAAAGCAGCCGGTCATGACACCCAGCATGGACGCGATAAACCAGGAATGGCCCAGATCAAGAGCCAGTTGGGCGCCGAGGATGGAAAAAATGCCAAGGCCGATGGCGTCCGGGAACACGATTCTCGATTCTTTCAGGGAATGGGCCCGGCTCCAGTAGCTGAACACAATTGCCATGGCCAGGATCAGGATTGGCTGCTCCTGATGCTTGATCCAGTACAGCGGATGATTGTCCATGATCAGATCCCGCAAGGTGCCGCCACCCAGCGCGGTAATAAAACCGATGGCAAAAATACCCACCGGGTCCATGTTTTTCGAACGGGCGACGATCATGCCGGAAATGGCAAACGCCACAACGCCAATCATTTCAAGAGTATAGATAATGTCGAACATGGGCGGCTCTGATCTGACGAAATTCGGGCTGGGGCGTGCGTCAAAGGCTGGAAGAATAGCGGAATTCGCCCCGGGATTCACCATTCAGGTATCGGTGGTTGGGGCTGACAGTGTGATCTGTTTCACGACAGTTACGCGTATCTCTGTTTCGTTTCCCGTTTGATTGATACGGAGTACTGCAATATGGCCCTGATGCGTCTGGCCGCTGGCGTGATTATTATCGTTGCCATGGTAGTGGGTGCTGTACTGTTCTGAAACCGTCGGCTTATCAGCCGGGCTTATTGCCATGAATAAGCAGCCTTGATTTGCTTCGCGGGCCCTGTGGGTTTAGCTTGATCCGGGTCAATTACAACATCAAAACAGACCCGCCCTGACGCTATCAGGGTAAGAACAGACAGCCCAGGAGCAATCATGAAAGCCATTCTGTGCAAAGAATATGGCCCGGCAGAGAATCTGGTCATCGAAGACATTGCCAGCCCGGACGTAAAAGGCAGCGGCGTAAAAATCCGGGTCAAGGCCGCTGGTCTGAACTTCCCGGACACCCTGATCATCCAGGGCAAATACCAGTTCCAGCCGCCCATGCCGTTTTCCCCCGGTGGTGAGCTGTCCGGAGAAGTGCTTGAAGTGGGCGAAAAGGTTACCCGTTTCAAACCGGGAGACCGGGTAGCCGCCCTGACCGGCTGGGGTGCGTTCGCCGAAGAAGTGGTTGCTCCCGAATCCAACCTGTTGCCAATTCCGGACTCCATGTCCGATGAGAAAGCCGCGGCTTTCATGATGGTGTATGGCACGTCTTATTACGCGCTTAAACAGCGTGGCAACCTGCAGTCTGGCGAAACCTTGCTGGTACTCGGCGCCAGCGGCGGCGTCGGCCTGGCGGCCGTGGAGCTGGGCAAGGCCATGGGAGCGAAAGTGATTGCGGCGGCCAGCTCCGCTGAAAAACTCGCGGTGGCCAAGGAAGCTGGTGCGGATGAACTAGTGAACTACACCGAGGAATCGCTGAAAGATGCGGTGAAGAAACTGACCAAGGGCAAAGGTGTGGATGTCATATACGACCCGGTCGGCGGAGATTTCACCGAACAGGCCCTGCGCACCATGGGCTGGAACGGGCGCCACCTGGTGATCGGCTTTGCCGCAGGGGATATCCCCAAGATTCCTGCGAACCTGACGCTGCTCAAGGGTTGTTCTGTGGTAGGCGTGTTCTGGGGCAGCTTCACCCAGCGCGAGCCGCAGACCAGTGCCCAGAACATGATGGAGCTGTTGCAGATGTATGCCGACGGCAAGATCGATCCCAGGGTCAGCGAGGTTTTCCCGTTCGATGAATATGCGGCGGCGCTTGGGGCGCTTACGGGGCGTCGGGCCACTGGCAAGATCGTTTTGCGGGTTGAAGAATAGTTCTTGGAGCCTGAGGGGTAGCCTCCCTCCTAGCCTTTAGGTTTCGGTGTGGGCCGCGCTGGGGAACGCTTCCAAAAAACCGCTACAAGCACCCCTGCGGGGTCCAGCCAGCAATCGTAGATTGCTGTCGTTCGTCTGCGCATGAAGCTTCGCTTCATAAACGCTTGCCTCACCCATGTGCGCTTCTCTCCGGCCATCCATGGCCTCCGACATTTTTGGGAGGGGCACCCCGATCTCACCTGCATACCTTGGTGGGATAGTCTGAAAAGAACTTCCCGTTAAGGGGCTGGAGGACTATTGCTGAGCTTCTGAAAGCCGTGTCGGGGATTGCTTCCAAAAAATTTTGAGGGCCAGGGATGGCCCGAAATAAGCGCACATGGATGTGCTTGTAGCGGTTTTTTGGAAGCAATCCCCGACGCGGCAAACTCCCAGGTTAGCAGGCTAGGGACGGGCAACGAACACAAGTGATGTGCTCAGAACCGAACATCTCCCGAATCAATATCGGACACCAACTCCGGAGTCAGCAACGTATAACCGGACGAACCGGGCAGCCAGGCGTACACATCGTCTTCCGACCTCTCCAGCGAATAGCCGAGCTTCTGGATGTCCACCTTCCGGTACTTGAACGTCCCCGTCTTCTCGATGGCATTGGTCACCCGCACAAACACCGGCACCGCATAGGCCGGCAGATTCTCCTGAAGATAACCAAACAGCTTGTTGATATCGAAGGCCGAACCATTGGACTGAGGCACCAGCGTTACCATGCCCGCCTTGCCGTTGGTTTTGGGGATCTCGACACCGTACACAATGGCTTCCTCCACCATGCCGGAGCCATCGATGATGTTCTCCACCTCCGTCGTCGACACGTTCTCACCTTTCCAGCGGAAGGTGTCGCCCATGCGATCGACAAACTGCAGGTGACGGCAGCCGATTTCTTTTAATACATCACCGGTGTTGAACCAGGCATCGCCTTTCTTGAAGCCATCGCGCAGGATGGATTTCTCGGTGGCTTCCTTCTGGGTGTAGCCCTCGAACGCCCACTTCTCGTTGATCTCCCCGATCAACAGGCCAGGCTGGCCTTTTTCCACTTCCTCCAGACGGCCCTTGTCGTTGCGGATCGGGTCCCGGGTGCCTTCGTGGTACTTAACCAGTTTGTAGGGCGCGGTGGAGAAGCCCACGGTGTTGTCCATGTTGAAAAAGTTGCTGAAGCCGATGTTGCCTTCCGATGAGGCATACAGCTCAGCCACCTTGTCGATGCCAAAGCGTTCCTTGAATTCTTTCCAGATGGAGGGGCGCAGGCCGTTGCCGATCATTTTGGTCAGGCCGTGGTTGCGGTCCTGGCTGCCGGGTGGTTGATTCAGCAGGTAGCGGCACAATTCGCCCACGTAGCCGAAGGTGGTGGCGTTGTAGCGTCGGACGTCGTCCCAGAACGCGCTGGCGGAGAATTTTCGGCGCAGGGCGATGGCGGAGCCTCCAGCCAGGACCGAACCCCAGCACACCAGAAGCGCGGTGCCATGATACAGCGGCAGCGTGCAGTACAGGACGTCTTCCGGTTCCATGGCCAGGGAGAGCATGCCAAAGCCGCCGTAGGCCTTGATAAATTTGCGATGCGAACCGGGCGCCGCCTTGGGCAGGCCGGTGGTGCCCGAGGTGTAGAGGAACACGGCGGTATCACCCATGGTCACCGGGTTGCTCAGGATCGGGCGGGTCGAGGGCCGACGGCTGACTTCCAGGGCCAGATTGACGTAACCCTCCGGCGCATCGCCAAAGGTGTTCAGGGTGTTGGCGTCGTGCAGGTAGAGCAGGGGATGCGTGTGCCGGAGCTGAACCTCACCACGAACCGACTCGGCATGGTCGATCAGTTCGCTACCAACCACCAGCAGTCGTGGCTCGATCAGGTTGATACTGTGGGCCAGCACTTTGCCTTTCTGGGAGGTGTTTAGCATGGCGCAGGCCACGCCGACCTTGGCTGCGCCAACTACGGTCGCCAGTAGTTCCGGTCGGTTTTCCAGCAGTACCGCAATGGCATCGCCCTTTACCAGCCCCTGATCTTTCAGGTAATGGGCAATTCGATTGCTCCAGGCATCCAGTTCTGCCCAGGTAATGCTGCGATCTTCGAAGAGAATGGCAGGGCGAGTGGGGTGCTTGTCAGCGTTGCGCTCTACCAGCTTGCCAAGGGTCAGCTCTTTTTTGTCGTCCTTGACCCGGTAGTAGTAAAGCCCTTTTGCCACGAAGGGAAATTTTTTCAGAACCGTGGGCAGGCTGCGCATGATGTCGCGTGCGGTTACGATGTCTTGGCTCATGGTGCGTCCGTTTCAGTCGTCATTGTCTTTATAGGTTTTGAACCGCGGACCAACCCCTGGCTCCGCGGCTAATCCAGGAACAGGTCCGGCAGCAACGGCTTGTCGCCTGCGGCATACCGGTAATGTTCGAAGTCCTCTACACCATCCTGACGAAGCACATCTTCGTCAATCAGCGCTTGCCCGGTCAGCTTGCCCGCACTGCGGGACAGTATGCTGACCGCGGCATCGGCCATGATCTCCGGCTTTCGTCCCTGCGCCATCAATTGAGGCCCGCCCACTTCGTGTTCTATGGCGGCAGTGGCAATCAGAGTCTTTGGCCACAGGCAGTTCACGGCAATGTTATATCGGCGAAACTCCTCGGCCATGCCCATGCTGAGCATGGTCATTCCGTATTTTGTGGTGGTGTAGGGCCCGTACTGGGCAAACCACCGGGTATTCAGGTTCAGCGGTGGCGACAGGCTGAGAATGTGACCACCGGATTCCTTCAGCCAGGGCAGGGCCGCCTGACTACAGGTGAATACCGCCCGGGCGTTAACCTGATGCATCAGGTCGTATCGGCTCACTTTCAGGTTTTCGACACCGGTCAGGCGTATCGCCCCGGCGTTGTTAACCAGTGCATCGATACCGCCAAAATAACCGGCGGCTTCGTCCATTCGCTGGCGTACCTGTCGCTCATCCCGCACGTCCAGCACCAGCGGCAGTGCCTGGCCTCCGGCGTTGCGAATTTCCTCAGCGACCGTGTGGATGGTGCCGGGTAATTTTGGATGCGGGGTTTCCGTTTTCGCCGCAATGACCACGTTGGCGCCTTCCCGGGCACAGGCCAGGGCGATAGCGCGGCCGATTCCCCGGCTACCGCCGGTTATAAACACTGTGCGCTGTTGTAGCCGGCTCATGATTCTGCCTCCTCGGTGGACTGCACGTCTGCCAGAAGTTGGCCACGTTTGACCTGGTCCCCTTTGCGGGCGAGCAATTGGCTAACGGTGCCATTGCGATCCGCCTTCACCGGATGCTCCATTTTCATGGCTTCCAGAATCACCAGGGTCTGGCCCTGTTCCACCTGATCGCCCTCTGCCACCAGTACATCAATAATGGCACCGTCCATCGTGGCCTGGACCTTGCCGCTGCCGGCGCCCATGGCACCTTGCGCGGGCTGGTGCGTGATGTCCCGAACGCACCAGGAACGGCCGAACGCCTGCAAATATAGGGAATCTCCGCTCCGGTAGTATTGGCACCGCTGACGAACCCCCTTGTCGATAATGCATAGCAGGCCGGGTTCCTGGCGTTGCAGTTGCAATTCATAGTGTTCTTCGCCGTGGGCCACCAGCAGTTTGTGGCCACTGTGCCGGACCAGCAGTTCCAGGGTTTCGTCCTGGGCCTTAAGTTTCATCGGCATGACGGTGGCGGGGGCGTTACTCCAGCCTTCCTGGGCGGATTGGCCGAGGCTCAATGCGCAGGCGCTCAGGGCCAGCTCGCGGATGGTGAGCGGCTGGGGCGCCAGTGACGGATCATCCTTGAAGGCCTGTTGCAGGAAGGCCGTGGTGGCTTCACCGGCACCAAAGGTGTCATCGGCGATGATGCGGCTGAGGAAATGTCGGTTGGTGGTCACACCAAACACCGTGGTGTCTTCCAGCGCCCGGATCAGGCGGCGACGGGCTTCGTCTCGGTTCTGGCCCCAGGCGATGACTTTCGCCAGCATGGGGTCGTAGTGGGGACTGACCACGTCACCGGAGCGTACGCCAGTGTCGAACCGCAGGCCTTCTCCCTCGGCCGGGGTGAACTGGTGCAGGGTACCGGTTTGCGGCGTGAAACCACTGGCCGGGTCTTCGGCGTAAAGTCGCACTTCGATGGCGTGGCCATTGAGTTCGATGTCGTCCTGGGCCAGCGGCAGTGGGCGGCCCTCAGCGACCATCAGCTGCCAGGCCACCAGATCCTGCCCGGTAATCAGTTCGGTAACCGGATGCTCGACCTGCAGGCGCGTGTTCATTTCCAGGAAGTAGAAATTGCGGTCTTTGTCGACCAGAAATTCCACGGTACCGGCGCCTTCGTAACCGCAGGCCAGGGCCGCTTTAACAGCAGCTTCGCCCATGGCTTTACGCAGTTCCGGGGTAACAAAAGGTGAGGGCGCCTCTTCGACCACTTTCTGGTGCCGGCGCTGTACGGAGCAGTCCCGCTCGCCCAGGTATACGGCGTTGCCGTGGCGGTCTGTAAAAACCTGGATTTCCACGTGCCGGGGTTCGATGACCGCTTTTTCGATGATCAGCTCGTCGTCACCAAAGGCTTGTTTGGCTTCTGAGCGGGCCCTTTTAATGTTGTCGGCCAGAGCGCTTTCGCTTTCCACCAGGCGCATGCCTCGGCCACCACCACCTGCGGAGGCTTTGAGCATGAGGGGGTAGCCGATGTCCTGGGCGGCGGCGATGAGTTCATCATCACTAGCGTTGTTACCTTCGTAGCCCGGGACTACGGGAACGCCGGCTTCCTGCATGGCGATTTTGGAGCGTCGTTTGCTGCCCATGAGTTCGATGGCGTTCTCGGGAGGGCCTACAAAGGAGAGGCCGGCCTGTTTGACGGCTTTGGCGAAGCCGGAGTTTTCAGAGAGGAAGCCGTAGCCCGGGTGGATGCAGTCGGCGCCGGTTTTCTTTGCGGCATCGAGGATGGCGTCGGCGTTGAGGTAGGAGGCGGCAACCTGTGCCGGGCCGATGCAGACGGCTTCGTCGGCTTGTTCAACGTGCAGGGCGTTGGCGTCGGCTTCGGAGTAGACGGCAACGGTTCGGTAGCCCAGCGCCTTGGCTGTACGGATGACCCTGACGGCGATTTCGCCTCGGTTAGCGATGAGTAGTTTTTTTAGCATTTGTATGTCACCTGCCTTGATACGCGCCTGCGTGTTTGGGTGCTCGTGCGCACCTCTGGCGGGGAGGGCCTCCGGAAAAACGCTCCTTGCGGCACCCCTTCGGGGTCCGGCCCGCAATCACAGATTGCGGTCGCTCAGCTGTCGCATGAAGCTTCGCTTCATAAACGCTCGGCTGAGCCCCTGTGGCGCTTCGCTCCGGCCATCCATGGCCTCCGAGATTTTCCGGAGGCCCTCCCCGCCA
>JAJUKC010000124.1 GCA_029264995.1 Marinobacter sp.
AGGCTTCAACACTAAGCTAGGGTGAAAACCAATGGCCGTAAGACAGGCAGACGTAGTGCTGGTCGGAGGGGGCGTCATGAGCGCTACTCTCGGCATGATGCTCAGGCAGCTGGATCCGTCTCTGGACATCGTCATGGTGGAACGTCTTGACCACGTTGCCCATGAGAGCACCGACGGATGGAACAACGCAGGTACCGGGCATGCCGGCTACTGCGAGCTGAACTATACCCCTGAAACCGATGATGGCGATGTCGAAATTGAGCGGGCACTGAAAATCAATGCCCAGTTCGAGGTGTCGCTGCAGTTCTGGTCTTACCTGGTAGAGCAGGGCATCCTGCCGGAGCCGTCTACTTTCATCAACCGCACGCCACACCAGAGCTTCGTCTGGGGCGAGAAGGACGTGGCGTTTCTAAAGCGTCGTTACGAGCGTCTGAGCGCGCACCACCTGTTCCGGGAAATGGAATACACGGAAAGCCCGGACGATCTCGAAGAGTGGATGCCGCTGGTGGTTCGCCATCGCGATCCCATGCAGCGTGTGGCCGCGACCCGAATCAAACATGGTTCCGACGTGGATTTCGGTTCGTTGACCCGAAGCATGGTTAAGTGGCTGGAAACCCAGCCCAACTTTGAGCTGATGCTCAGCAGCCCGGTGCACTACATTGATCAGCGCGACAATGGCCGCTGGAAACTGAGGGTGAAAAACCAGAAAACCGGCGAACTGACCAAGCTGGAAGCTGGCTTCGTGTTCCTCGGTGCTGGTGGTGGTGCACTGCCGCTGTTGCAGAAGTCTGGCATTGATGAGGCCCGCGGTTACGGCGGCTTCCCGGTCAGTGGCCAGTGGTTGGTGTGCCAGAAGCCGGATATTGTTAAAGAGCATCACTCCAAAGTGTACGGTAAGGCACCGATTGGCGCGCCACCGATGTCGGTCCCGCACCTGGATACCCGTATTATCAACGGCGAACCCGCGCTGCTGTTCGGGCCGTTTGCTGGCTTCACCACCCGCTTCCTGAAGCAGGGCTCCATCTTCGATCTGATTGGTTCAGTGCGCGCTACCAACCTGCGCCCGATGTTGTCAGTCAGCAAGAGCAATATGGATCTGACCCGTTACCTCATCGGCGAAGTGTTCCAGTCCCATGCCGACCGGGTGAATTCCCTGCGCAATTTCTTCCCGGATGCCCGTGAAGACGACTGGAAACTGCAGATGGCCGGCCAGCGGGTGCAGATCATCAAGCAGACCGAAGAGGGTGGTGGCAAGCTGGAGTTCGGCACCGAGATTGTCGCAGCCAAAGACGGTACTCTCGCCGCGTTGCTGGGAGCCTCTCCCGGGGCCTCCACCGCGGCCAACGCCATGATCGATGTGCTTGAACGCTGCTTCCCGGAGAAGATCAAGAGCGAGCAGTGGCAGTCCCGCATGAAGGAGCTGGTGCCATCCTATGGCCAGTCTCTGGTGGATAACGAAGAACTGCTTAACAGCGTTCGTGAACGGACGCTGTCAACGCTCAAGCTCAGGTAGTGCTATCCTCTTGATTTGAGGATTCTCTTCCGGTGATTCCCCAGCGCATTGTCCACGATGTGCGATCCGTGATGCCGGATGACGGCATCATTGCGCTGGATAATGGTATGTACAAACTCTGGTTTGCCCGTAACTACCCGGCTTACGACAACAACACCGTGCTGCTGGACAATTCTCTGGCCTCCATGGGCGCAGGCCTGCCCAGCGGCATGATGGCGGCCATGCTCTATCCGGAACTGAAGGTTATGTCGATCTGCGGCGATGGCGGCTTCATGATGAACAGCCAGGAGCTGGAGACAGCTGTTCGCCTTGGTTTGAACCTGGTGGTGCTGATCATCAACGACAGTGCGTATGGCATGATCAAATGGAAGCAGGGCCAGGATGGCTATGAAGATTTCGGGCTGGATTACCGCAACCCGGATTTCGTGAAGTACGCTGACTCCTACGGTGCCATTGGCCACAGGGTTACCCGTGCCGAGGAATTGCGCCCCACCCTCGAGCGCGCACTGGAGGCCGGTGGTGTCCACCTGGTGGATGTGCCGGTAGACTACAGCGAGAACCGGCGGGTCTTTGATGAAGAGCTGGCGGAGCTTACCTGCCGGCTTTAGCCGGCCTGCGCGGCTCCGCGCAGCATGGCCTGTAACAGTTCATCTGCGTCAAACTTGGTCAGGGCCTCGTTGGCCCCGACCTGATTGGCGTAGCTCAGGCTCATCTCACTGTTCAGTGAGGTATGCAGGATGATGTAGGGCTGCTTGAGGCTGGCGTTATCCCGGACATCGAAGGTCAGTTCGTAGCCGTCCAGGCCTGGCATTTCGATGTCGCTCACCAGAATTTCGATCGGGTGCCCCAGCTCGTGCTCTCTGAGCATCACCTGAAGAGCTTCATCGCCATTGGTGGTGACGTGGTAGCTGATGCCTTTACTGTCCAGCACATCGCTCAGCTGTTTACGGGCCACCTGGGAATCGTCTACCAGCAGGATATTCAGAGACTTGAGCGTTTCGCTCTGAATATCTGACAGTACGACATCCTGGGCATCCAGGGACTCCGGGTACACCTTGGCCAGTAGCAGCTCCACATCCAGTAGCTGGATAATGTCGCCATCCACATCCAGCAAGCCGGTAATAAAGGCGTTGGTGCCCAGAGCCTTGGGCGGCGGCATCACGCTTTTCCAGTCTGTCTCAATGATCTGCTGAACACTGCGCACCAGAAAACCGATTTCCTGGCGCTGGATGTCGGTGACAATGATGGAAGCTTTTTCCTGCTCCTCGCGGGTAAGCGCCGGGTAGCCCACGGCCGCAGACATATCGATGACCGGCACGGCCGAGCCCCGGAAGGTCGCGGTTCCGATCACAGCGTGGTGGCTGTGAGGCAATTTGGTTAACCGCTGAAATGGGAGTATTTCCCGGATTTTCAGAGTGCCGATGCCAAACAGGCGCGAGCCGAACAGGCGGAACAGCAGGAGTTTCTGGGACTGCTTCGCTTTGCTGGACATAAACCGATCCTTGCAAAAAAGATAAAAGCTCCTTGCCGGAGCTCACGGTAATGATTCGCGCACTGACGACCACAAAACAAGGTGCCAGCGACCAAAAGGTTATGTAGCGATAGTAGCAGCTTTATACGCAGCCAGTCGTTATCAGCTTTGTATCAAATGGTGACAGGTTTTCTGCCAGTTCGGCTACCAGGGTAGGTTGGTAATCACAAACCATCCGGTGCCACCGGTGGTGGCGACGGCAACCAGAGCCAGCAGCCCGTCACGGGCAACAATGGACAGCCCGAAGGCCATCAGTGCCAGGCCGCCGCCATTGGCGCTGAAGGGAATAAGTTCCATCAGCGGCATGGCAGCGGCAACCGCCATACAAATCAGCGCCATCAGGTACTGGCCCGCACCTGAAACCAGCCAGGGCAGCCGTCGCTGGGTCCAGCGATCGACAAAAGCCGCAGGCTTGTCCGCCCATTGCAGCGCCTTGAACAGTTTCTGTTTCGAAATATGGCGTTTCGATAAGCGGCGCCACCGTGATCAAACCGGCTAGCAGGACCAGTGGGCCAAAAGAACGTTGACCCACCGCGGCCATCAGATCCCCAACCGACACTCGGTCTTGGTCCCGGGTATGGTCCCGGATTCTGGCCACGAGGTCTGTGAGGCTTTCTGGGTCGTTTGGGTGGTTCATGGATGGCTTCCTTTTCCAGAGTGCCGCGAACGAGCTACACGAATTGAATTGTGTCATTCCAGAAACGAAAAAAGCCCCTGAAATCAGGGGCTTTTCTCTTGCAAGGTGGTGGAGACGGCGTCCACTGAAGTTGTCTTGTAACATATTGAATAAGTTGAGATGTCTTTGGGTATGCCTTTGAAAATACCCACATGCATACCCACATTAAGCACTCGCTACCCCTGGAACAGGCAGGAACTCAGAGCCCCAAGTTTGGGCTATCGAAGCACGATTAAGGGCTGTTCTTCGTTCAACATTTTTCAACATGAGCTATCAACGCGCTAGTCCACGATGAGTAAAACAATACTCAGTTGTTCCTCATAGCCTTAACTTCTGTCGTCGAAGTCCTCGGTGTAGTAATACATTACTTCGTCCAGTGGTTAGACAGGGCTTCCGCCTGCTCCATAATCAACTCAATAGCCGCCGGCGCTTTATCCGGCGGATACTTGTAACGCTGCAACGTCCGCCGCACCAGAATCCGCAGCTTGGCCCGCACGCTCTCTCGCACCTGCCAGTCCACGGTGGTGGATTTGCGCAGCTTGTCGGTGATCTCCACGGCGATCTTC
>JAJUKC010000071.1 GCA_029264995.1 Marinobacter sp.
GCCTTCGCCGTTGGGCAGGCGCTCGGCGTAGGTCACCAGAACATTGGCCCCGGTTTTCTGTACCAACTTGCCGACCAGGGTCATGGTCATCACGTCCATGCCAAAAAAGGGCGCGTAGGCGTTGGTTTTGCCCCGGGGAGACTGGTCGGGAAGAATGCCGGCTACGCCACCTTCCTTCAAAATGCCCATCAGGCGCATCAGGCCTTTACGGTCGCCGCGTACCAGTTCGGAGCCCAGGCGCCCCCTCACCCGAATCATGTAATCTTCGAATTCCTTGATGTGCGGAGGGCTATATAGCGCGGCCATCTTATAGCGGGAAGAGAAAAACAGGCCGGCCAGCTCCCAGTTGCCAAGGTGGGGCGCGAGCAAGATCAATCCTTTGCCGGTCGCCAGGGCCTCATCAACCAGCTCCAGGCCTTCCGTTTCCTTGATCAACCCAAGGCACTTATCTACGGGCCACTCCCACATCAGCGGAATTTCCAGGGCCGTCATGCCGGTGTGGGCCAGGGAGTCTCTGGAAAGGTCCCTGCGCTGCTCTTCGGTGAGTTCCGGCAGGCAGATGTCCAGATTGATGTCGGTGATCTTCTTTGGCCTGCCGCCCAGTTTCCAGGCCAGGAGCCCCAGCCATTTGCCGATGAACTGTGCGGCTCCCAGGGGTAAATAGCTAACCATCCGCAACAGGCCGGCAATCAGGTAATACTTGAATTTGCTCATGATCTGCCGTACCGGTCCTCGAATCGTACAATATCGTCTTCGCCCAGATAGGATCCGGACTGCACTTCAATCAGTTCCAGATCAATAACGCCGGGGTTTTCAAGGCAATGGATCTGGCCGACCGGTATGTAAGTGGACTGGTTCTCGGTCACCAGGTACGACTCCTCGCCATTGGTTACCTTTGCGGTGCCGCTGACGACAATCCAGTGTTCTGCCCGGTGGTGGTGCATCTGGACAGACAGCTTGGCGCCGGGCTTCACGGTGATGCGTTTCACCTGGTAGCGGTGGCCATTATCGATGGAATCATATACACCCCAGGGCCGGTAGACTTCCCGGTGATTCATGTGCTCGTGTCGACCATCATTCTTGATGCGTTCAACCACCTTTTTGACATCCTGGACCTGATCTTTATGGGCGACCAGCAAGGCGTCTTTGGTTTCAATGATCACCAGATCTTTCACGCCAACCGTGGCCACAAGGCGGCTGTCTGCCCGGACCAGAGTGCTCTCTGTGTTATGGGCAATGACATCACCGCTGAATGCGTTTCCGCAGCTGTCTTTCTCGGAAACTTCCCACAAGGCGGACCAGGAGCCGATATCGCTCCAGCCGGCATCGAGCGCTACCACGGCGGCGTTATCGGTCTTTTCCATCACGGCGTAATCGATGGAATCTTCCGGGCACTCGGCGAATACGCTTTCATTCACGCGGGTGAAGTGCAGATCCTCGCTGGCGTCGTCCAGCGCTGCCTGGCAGATCGCAAGAATGTCCGGGCGGTGTTTCTGCAGTTCCTGAAGGTAGGTGCGGGCGCCGAACAGGAACATGCCACTGTTCCAGAGGTAATCACCGGATGCGAGGTATTCTTCCGCGGTAGTCTGGTCGGGCTTCTCTACAAACCGGCTAACGCTGAAGCTGTCGTCCGCCAATTTCGGGCCTTGCTGGATGTAGCCGTAACCGGTTTCCGCATGGCCGGGTACTATGCCGAAGGTCACCAGCTTGTCCTGCTGAGCCAGGGGTATGGCTTTCTGGATGCCGCTCTGGAACGCAGCGATATCTTTGATCAGGTGGTCTGCGGCCAGAACCAGCATCAGCGGGTTCTGGTTTTCATCGATGTTCTTGACCAGTTGCAGGGCTGCCAGAGCGATGGCCGGTGCCGTGTTGCGTCCACAAGGCTCCAGAATAATTCGGGCATCTTTGTAGCCCGCCTGGCGCATTTGCTCAGCCGCCAGAAAACGGTGGTCTTCATTGCAGATCAGGAGTGGATCGGCGGATTCCATACCATCCAGCCGCGCCACGGTCAGCTGCAGCATGGATAGATGTTGGTCCGTCAGTTTCAGGAACTGCTTGGGGTTCAGTTGCCTGGATAACGGCCAAAGGCGAGAGCCGGTGCCTCCGGCCATAATGACGGGGTGAATCATGTGCGCGCTCCAGGGTGTTGAATTGTTGCCAATTCGGCTAAGAATCACTGACACTATATGTTAACACGCAGATCTTAACGGTTTTATCTTAGGCGTTGGAAATCTTCCCAGGATAGACCTTCGCCGTTTTGTTCCCAGGCCAGTCGTTTTCTGAACCTGTCGATCTTTCTATCTATGTAATGTGAACTCCAGCCCGGTAGCGGCGCCAGCGCCTGGGGGATCGTTGGCGCCCCGAGACCATCCACCAGAAACAATTGAGTGCGGCCAATCCGATCCGTGACGACCAGGTTATGAGGGAGCAGGTTTCTGGTGAGTATTCGGGTTTGTTTCAGCCAGTCGAGAAATTCTCTGATGCCTGTTTCCAGTTCCGGTGTCAGGCCATGGTCTTGCATCAGTGTTTCGAGCGTTGGCGCAACATTGCCATCAGCACAACGAATCAGTTCGCTTTCATTGGCCTCGCCAAGGGAAGTTTGCACGCTTCCATAGAACCTTGGCAGATGCGACCAGACAAGATCTTCGCGACCTTTAGCGAGCAGTTCTCGTATGGCACGCTGATTGTGCGCGATGATCTCCTGGGTGTTATCGTTGAGCCGATTGGTTCCTAAAAGCTGCTTGAGGCGTGATTGCCTTTGGGTGCGGGCTGCAATATTTTCGGGGCGAACGATCTTCAGGCAGCGGGCTGAATCTAACGGGTGTTCGTAACACAGGCGATTGTAGCCCTGCGCGAACGGCAACTTGTCAGACAGGTCTAGCATGGTTTCATTAGTTGAGGCGAGAGAGTGAATCGGGCAATAGCATACGGGGATTGCAACACAGAAGGGCTTAAAGGTGAATGTTTCCCTTTATGGCCACAGATTGTTTGTGAGTCGGAAGCGCTTGAGCTGACCAATTGCGGACACACTATGAGCACGACTCGTGAACTGCTTGAGTACAATCGTGCTTTCCCCGCGTCACAGTACGCTGTTGCTTTTGTCCAGTATGGTCTGGTGGACTCCTGGCTAACGTTTCGCGGGGCACCCTATGTGCTTTATTACCCTGATTTCCCCTTGCGTAAACTGGCCAGAAAGCTGGTTAAGAAGCTCAAGAAACTGGCGCGTGTATGGCAGCTGCAAAAGCGTTTGGGGGCTGTTGAACAGGTACCGTTATCAGAATACGTGGATAACCTTCATCAGGTGATTGTATCGGCGCCCAAGACCCGTTTTATTCTTGTTGCAACGGCGCCCAACCTGGATGAGCCACGCAACCCAAGGATCAAAGTCTACAACGAAGCATTAGCGAGGATTGCGGAATCCCACGATAATGTGATGTACGTGGATGTTTATGAGGATATCTGGGCGCATCGCGACCTCACTCTCATGGAGGACGGTACTCACCTGACAGCCGCAGGGCATGAACGGATTGCGGCGAAGATTATTAGTGTATTGAAACAAGGTTAGCGATAGCTCTCTGATAGACATTCAGCGTTTGGCTAGCCATGCTGGAAAGCGATAGTTGATCAGCAGCAAATGCTTGTGCTTCTGCCTGCTCGGCGACCAATGTTGAAGTGTCTTGGCTTAGATAAGCAGCAAACCGCTTTGGGTCTTCACCACGAAAGATGTGTTTTTCAGGCAAGATTTCGTTGGCTATCGGTACGTCGGTTGAAATGACGGGCTTACCGAGCAAGAGCGCTTCTGCACACACATAAGAAAACCCTTCTCTTTCAGAGCTGATCACCACCCCATCTGCCGCAGCCATCAGTGCGGGAACGTCTGAGCGGAAGCCAAGCAACTTCACCGTCTCAGACTGATGGGTTGAGCTGATGAGATCCGCAAGTCGCTGCCGCTCAGGCCCGTCACCCGCTATGAGCAGGGTTCCCGGGCAATACTGAAAGGTTCTGATGAGAAAGTCGAAGCCTTTGACCGACACCAATCTGCCCACGGCCAGCCAAACCGGCCGTTCTGTTTCCTTGGGAAGCAGGGCTGGCGCCTGAGGAATAACCGATACGCCATTGTAGATGACCGTAACGCCCGGTTGGGCGATGTCCGTTGCAAGGGCCTGACTGACGGCGATCAGTTGGTGAAACGCAGCGGCTTTAGGGTAGCGCGACTTGAAGCCGTGAATGGTCGCTACTCGCATCAGGCTTCTCGTAAAAGGTGTCAGCCGCTGAAGAACGAAGGCCGCTTTCGTGCCCTGTGCATGAATAACATCGAAACCGTTGGCTCTGATTAGACGAAGGACGGTGAGCAGTAAAAAGGGAGAGTTGCGTGAGCCACCTGTATCCAATGCTCGCGTTTTTACCGCTGGTTCAAGGTCCGAGAGATGCTGTGATGCAGCCGCCAACGTCACCGTGTGCCCCAGTCGTGCCAGTTCGCTGGAGAGTTCACGGGCGTGTTTTTCCATGCCGCCGGTATCTGGATTGTCCGAGAGCATCAGCATCAGAATATTCACGGGGTGAGATCCTGCCGCGCTGCCATCAGTTTTTGATAGATGGCGAGCGTGGCCTCCGTCTGCGCCCGCAACAAAAACCGCTCTGGCAACTCAATCTCTGGCCGGGGCTTATCCAGCAGCCCCAACACCGCACTGGCGAATGCCCCGGTATCATCCGGAGTCACCAGTCCGTCCCGAAAGCATGCCTGCAGCGTTTCCGCCGCACCGCCCCGGTTGTAGGCAACCACTGGCGTGCCGGACGCCAATGCTTCGGTCACTGTGCGGCCAAACGGCTCAGGCTTGGTGGACATGTGGCAAACCACATCGGCGAACAGGTACAGGTTGGTCATGTCGTTGCGCTGGCCGAGGAATGTGACTTTATCGGTCAGGCCCAGCCGGCTGCGCTCTTTTTCAAGCTCCTGCAGGAATCGTTCTTTTCCCGGTTCGGCCCCGCCTACGATGATACCGTGACAATCCGGCCGTTGGCGGACAATGCGGGCCATGGCTTCAAGGTAGTCCAGTTGGCCTTTCCAGCGGGAGATGCGGCCGGGCATCATAATGATTTTCTTGCCGGCCAGTTGGGGGAAGCGGGACAGGAGAATGTCCAGCCACTGATCATTTATGGCGCGGTTGCGGAAGGCGTCGATGTCGACGCCGCGCTGGATCACCGTCAGCTTGTTTTCCGCTACCTCGAAATTCTTCAACACGTAATCCCGCACGCAATTGGAGACGGCAATGATCTGGTCCGCCCTGGTCATGATGGCGCTGTAGGGATTGACGGAATACATACCGTGAAAGGTTGAGACAACGGCGGGCTGTTGGTCGGCAGGCAGGGTCTTCAGGGCCAGGTGGATAATCCAGGCGGGCATGCGGGAGCGGACATGAACAATGTCAGGCCGCAGCTCCTGTAACAGCTTTCGCATGGGCAGGATCTGTCCGAAAGACGCGGGCGTTTTCCGGTGAATGGGCATGTGGATATGAGTCGAGCCCTGGCCGCGAACCTGTTCGGCCATTGGTCCACCGTTGGAGACCACGAATGACTGATGGCCGCGTTTGACCAGCTCGGCGGCGAATTCCACTGTGCCTCTTTCCACGCCACCGCTATAGAGCGCAGGAAGAGCCTGGAGAATCTTCATTGTCTGGCCTCCTTTCCTGATTTTTGAAAAGCAGCCAAATAGTTAGCCGCCACCCATCGGGCGGCCCGGTCGGCTTCCCAGAGTCGTTCATGCCTTTCTGCTTGTTCGGCCATCACGCTGGCATGGTCTGCCCAGTGGGCAATCAACCCCCGCTCTGTCAGGCGTTTTACGCCGTTCGCCACGCGGCTGTTGGCACGCGCATTCAGGTTCAGCAGGCCGGTGGGCACGCCGGAAGTGGCGGCTTCGCACACCATGGAAATGCTGTCCGGCGTTACCCACACTGCGCGGGAAGCAGCGAGCTGGTGGCTGAGCCAGTCGTCGTGGGTACGGGTGTGATGCACTACGGAGATTTTCGGGCTCTGCAATTCGGCCAGTCGCTCGCTGGTCGTTTCCGGCGTGCGACGGGAATCGGTGATGGTCCAGCGCCACTGAGGGTAGCGGGCTATCAGGTCGCTTATCTGATTCAGAATGGCATCTTCGTCCCAATCGAAATGTTCCGAACGCCCACCCACCAGGATCAGGGCTTCCGGTTTGCTGGTCAGCCGGGCGAGGGGTGTGATGGTGTTGATCACGCCTTCGGTGTGCAGGATATTGTTAGCAGGCTTTACCTCATCATGGGCCGGGATAATCGCGCCATCTACCCAGCCCAGTGGGAAGGCCGGTTTCATCAATATCAGGGTTTTGGCCTTGCCCAGGCGCCGAAGTGCCAGCAATAAACGGTGAGTACCGGTGCCTGCGGCCACGATCAGGGCCGGTTTGGGCAGTGCTGTATCCATGGCTGGGGCCACACCCAGCAGGGCTCGCCACAGAGGTACCGGGTATTCTTCGGCACTGATCCAGTAGAGCGCCGCGCCGGTCAGCACCCGCAGGCGATTGCCCAGCCCCTTGAGTTGGTTTTTGTGGCCGGGCTTGTTGTCTGTCAGCAGCCAGACAACCGGTGCTTGCGAGTGATTGCTCACGAGTTAGTCCTTGCGCTTTCGCCCGTAGAAACCAGGGTCATCCCTGTCTGGGCGGGTCTTGAAGCGGCGGTGCATCCAGAGGTACTGATCTGGGGCCTTTCGGATTTCCCTTTCAATGATGGCATTGATGCGGGTGGCATCTTCCTGATCGTCGCCGCTCGGAAAGTTATCCAAAGCCGGATGAAAGTATATGTCGTAACCAGGTTTGCCATCCCGGCGGAAATGGCTGAACGGAACAACTTTGCAGCCGCTGCGTTCGGCGATTCGCGACGTGGCGGTAATGGTGCCGGCGGGGATGCCGAAAAACGGCGCGAACACGATATCCTTACGGCCGTAATCCTGATCGGTAGCATACCAGACCGCCCGGTTTTTCTTCAGACTGCGAAACAGGCCCCGGAGGTCCCGGGCGCCCAGCACGGTGCCGTAGCGGCGTTCCCTGGCTCTTGTCATTACCGCGTTCATCAGCGGGTTGTTATGATCCCGCTGCATGACATCTGCTTCGATGAACTGTGTAACCAGGCTGCCGCCCAGGTCCAGGGTGCTGTAATGCCCTCCCAGTAATAAGACGCCTTTGCCGCCAGCCAGGGCCTGTTCGAAATGCTCAAGGCCATGGACTTGTGTGATGCCCGTGAGCCTGGCTGGGTCACGAAACCAGGCAATACCTATCTCCAGCAAACCAATACCGTTGGCGATAAAGGCATTGCGAACCAGCGCAGCCTGTTGCTGCTGGTTCAGCTCCGGAAAACACAGGCGAATGTTCACTTCGGCAATATGGCGTCGGCTTTTCGCCAGCCGCCAGGCCAGTAGGCCAGCAATTTTGCCCAGCCACCATTGCAGGCGCAGGGGCAACTGGGCCACCAGCCACATCGCCGCTATGCCAAGCCAGGTTGGCCACCACCGAGGATGGCGATAGGCTGAATAGTCTGTGTTTCGCGGTAGTTTGCGGTACTTCTTCTTCAAAATCGTGAATCCTGCATCGACAAACGGTTTTCCGGGGGGCAAGATGCCCGTCCAAAGAAAAATTGGCTCTATGATAACGCACTGTTTTGCCGGGAGTCCTGCGTGTTCCAGTTTATCTATTCCCAGCTGATTCGCCTTGCGCTGCCGTTCATACTGATCCGGCTGTGGTGGCAAGGGCGAAAAGCGCCCGCCCTGAGGCAGGACTGGCAACACCGCCTGGGTTGGGTGCCCGAAATTTCTGGCCCGGTTATCTGGGTACACGCCGTGTCTGTGGGTGAAACCATTGCCGCTGGCCCTTTGGTCAGGCGTCTGCTTGCCAGAAATCTCGGCGCAACCATCCTGATGACGGCCATGACCGATACCGGGTTGGCCCAGGCCCGCAAGATGTTCGGTGACAGGGTAACGTATGCCTACGCCCCATACGATACGCCCGGAGCTATCCGTCGCTTTCTGGATCGCATCAATCCCAGGATTCTGGTTATTCTCGAAACTGAAATCTGGCCCAATATGATCCGCCAGTGCCGCCGGCGCAGGGTTCCGGTATTCCTGATAAACGCGCGGTTGTCTGAGCGTTCCGCCCGCGGTTATGAGCGGGTCAAAGGGCTCGCGGCGCCGATCATGAAAAGCATTACCTGGGTGGCGGCACAGGCCGACAGGGATGCTGACCGGTTTCGGCGCATTGGCGTTGCCGCCTCCCACGTTGAGGTTACTGGCAGTGTGAAGTTTGATGTCGATATACCGGATGATGTGCGTGCATCTTCTCGTGCACTGCGTGCCGAGCTGGGGGCTCGCCCGGTCTGGATTGCCGGCAGTACGCACTCGGGGGAAGACCAGAAATTGCTTGACGCCCACCGGGAGGTTATTCAGCAGCATCCCGGAGCCTTGCTGATTATTGTGCCAAGGCATCCGGATCGCTTTGACTCGGTTGCCGAGCTGGCGGAGAAAGAAGGATTTTCTGTTGCCCGTCGTTCAACCGGTGATGACCCTGCTCAGGCCCAAGTCTATCTGGGCGACACCATGGGCGAGCTGATGATGCTCTACGGTGCCAGTGATATCGCCTTTGTCGGAGGCTCGTTGATTGAGCGGGGCGGGCATAATCCGCTGGAGCCGGCAGCCTGGGGGATACCGGTTTTTTCAGGACCTCATGTGTTCAACTTTGAAACCATTTATGAACACTTGCTGACGGATGGCGGTGTTCAGGTAATAGACGGGGCGGAAGCTTTGGCCACGGCGATCAGCATGTTGATGGCTGATAAAGAGGAGTGTCGGGCCTACGGAGAGCGCGCATTGAGCGTCGTTCAGAAAAACCGTGGCGCCCTTGATAAGGTTGTCGAGGGGATTATTGAGCGTCTGTAGCCCCGGGTATCGCCGGTGATGCCCGGGGCTCTCCTTTTCAGAATTACTGGGTAGGATCGTCCAGTGTGCGGTCTTCCTCTGCCATTGCTTCTATGCCGCGGGCACCTTCACTCAGCCAGTTGTTCAGATCCACCAGATCCTGGGGGCTCAGGGTTCCGGCTGCCTGTTTCAGTTGCAGGGTATTTATCACGTAATCATACCGTGCATTGGCGTAATCCCGCAGGGCAACGTAGTACGCCCGCTCGGCATCCAGCACTTCCACGATGTTGCGGGTACCGACATCATAACCGGCCCGGGTGGCATCCAGCGCACTGCGCCGTGAGATGATGGTTTGCTCGAGTGCCGACGCGGTCTCTACGTTGTTGTTCACTGTGAGGAACAGGCTGCGGGTGTTTACCTGCACATCGCGACGGACGGTGTTCAGATCCTGCTCTGCCGCGGTGACCAGCGAACGTTGTTGACGCACGCCAGCCTGGGTGCCGCCGCCCATGTAGAGGGGCACGTTCAGCTCGAGGCCAATAACCCCCTGGGTTCCCTCCTGCTGCGGGTTCCGGGCTCCGTCCAACTCAGACTCGCCGTAGGAGGCTACCAGATCCACTGTTGGCAGATGGCCGGATTTGGCAACTTTAAGATTAGCCTCGCTGGCGTTCAGTTGTGATAAAGCCGCTTGAATGGACCAGTTCTGGTCCAGAGCGGTTGTTTCCCAGGCATTCGGGTTCATGGGCTCAGGTCGACTGAGCGGGAAATTCTCGCGCAGGTTTTCCAGGTCTTCAGCATATTCGCCGGTCAGTCGCGCCAGCTGCTCGCGGGCGACATTCAACTGGTTTTCTGCAGCAATGCGCTGGCTCTTGCTGTCGTCGTAGCTGGCGCGGGCCTCGTACACTTCGGTGATCGCAATCAGGCCTACGTCGAAACGCTCCTGAGCCTGTTCGTACTGGCGCTGGATGGCCGCTTCAGTCGCGCGGGCTGTTGCAACGGTATCCTGAGCGCGCAGGACATTAAAATAGGCGGTTGCAACATCCAGAATCAGTTGTTGCTGGGCCAGGTTGTACTGGGCCTGGGCTGCTTCTGTCTGGAACTGGCTGGCATCGTAGCGGAACCAGTTGTCGGCGCGGAAAACCGGTTGCGACAGTTGAACGCCGTAGTTGAATGACTTGTAGCTGTCTCCCGGGCCGTTCTCAGCGTCGAAATCTGTGTGGTTGGCCTCGGCAAACGCGCCAACCTGCGGTAACAGGGTGCTCTTGCTCACATCGCTGGCCGCTTGTTGGGCCTGAAACTGTGCCAAGGCTGAGGCGATGCCGGAGTCGTATGACAGTGCCTGCTCGTAGGCCTCCACAAGATCCAGAGAGAAAGCGGGCTGGGCGGCCAGCAGGGTGATCAAACCTGGAAGTAAACGTTTCTTCATTATTGCTCCTGAAAACTATCTCCGGGCATCCGTGATCTGGACACAGGTATCGGCAGGTCAACGTGTAGAGCGCGGGTTTACCCCGACTGTGACCCAAAGGTATTGGTGGCCCATTATGGACAATAATCGTTCCCGTCTCTACACTTGAAAAGCTCACTCATTTTGTGAGCAAAACAGTTTATTTATCGCGTCTTGACGGGGTGCTGAATCGCCTGAACCAGGTGATCGGCTGAGATTGCAACGCAGAACCCGCGACCTGATCCGGATAATACCGGCGTAGGGATTAAGACCGTACGAATCATGCCAGAAGTAGGTTTCGGAATACCTTCGGCATACTCCGTCATACGCGACCCGACCACCTGAGCAAAACGGGAGCAGACGATGACGGACATCCCATCCTACCTGAGCGATTCCGCACAAGTAGACTCCGCAGCAATCAAACCATTACCAAGCTCACGAAAAATATACGTGCAGGGTAGCCGAGCCGATCTCCGCGTGCCTATGCGGGAAATTACTGTGGGCGACACCCCCACCGAAATGGGCGGCGAAAAGAACCCGCCCGTGGTGGTATACGATACCTCTGGGCCCTACACAGACCCGGAAGCCACTATCGATCTGCGTAAGGGCTTGCCGCCGGTTCGCGCCGCCTGGATTGCCGAGCGGGGCGATGTAGAGCAACTGGACGGCTACACCTCCGAATTCACCCGCCGCCGCATGAAAGACCCTCAGCTTGACCCCCTGCGGTTTATGGACGAGCGCAAGCCACTGCGCGCCAAGCCCGGCAGAAACGTATCCCAGATGCACTATGCTCGCCAGGGCATCATTACGCCGGAGATGGAATACGTTGCCATTCGGGAAAATATGAAGCTGCAGGAGGCCCGGGCCAACGGCTTGCTGGCGGACCAGCACCCCGGCCAGTCATTCGGCGCCAACCTGCCGAAAGAAATTACCCCGGAGTTCGTCCGCGACGAAGTGGCCCGTGGCCGCGCCATCATTCCAGCCAATATCAACCACCCGGAAATCGAACCGATGATCATCGGCCGCAACTTCCTGGTGAAGATCAACGGCAACATCGGCAACTCGGCAGTGACCTCCTCCATTGAAGAGGAAGTGGAAAAGCTTACCTGGGGCATTCGCTGGGGAGCGGATACCATCATGGATCTGTCCACCGGCAAGAACATTCACGAAACCCGGGAATGGATCATCCGCAACTCCCCGGTACCCATCGGCACCGTGCCCATCTACCAGGCCCTGGAAAAAGTCGGCGGCGTGGCCGAAGACCTGACCTGGGAAATCTTCCGCGACACCTTGATTGAGCAGGCGGAGCAGGGCGTGGATTACTTCACTATCCATGCGGGCGTGCGCCTGCACCACGTACCACTCACCGCCAAACGCACCACCGGCATCGTCTCCCGGGGTGGCTCCATCATGGCCAAGTGGTGCCTGGCGCACCACAAGGAAAGCTTCCTGTACGAGCACTTTGAAGACATCTGCGAAATCATGAAGGCCTACGATGTCTCCTTCAGCCTCGGTGACGGCCTACGCCCGGGTTCCATTGCCGATGCCAACGACGCGGCACAATTTGGCGAGCTGGAAACCCTGGGAGAGCTCACCAAGATTGCCTGGAAGCACGA
>JAJUKC010000083.1 GCA_029264995.1 Marinobacter sp.
ACAGCGGGGCCTGAACGAGTGTGTGGGCGATTTGAGCCTGCTGACTCTGGATGAAGAAAAAGAACTGGCCAATCAGCTGGCCAAGTATCCGGAGCTGATTGCCAACTCCGCCGCCCAGCGCGAGCCGCACCACCTCACCCATTACCTGCGTGAGCTGGCCGGCCAGTTCCATACTTACTACAACGCCCACAAGGTGCTGGTTGAAGATACCGCCCTGCGGGACGCAAGAGTCAGCCTGTATCTGGCCGTGCGCCAGGTGATTGCCAACGGCCTGGACCTGCTCGGCGTAAGCGCACCAGAGGAGATGTAATCAGGCCATGGCCAGAGATTACGCCAGGAAAGATCGTCCTGCGGGCAAAGGGGCTGCCGCCAGCAAGCCCGCGGCCAGGCCCCGCAAGCCGTCCAAACCCAAAAAGAGTGCACCCTCGCATTCACAGCATGGCGCCTTGTCTATGAAAACCATCCTGTCTCTGGCCGCCGTGGGTGGCTTCATCGGCTTTATCGTCTACCTGAACACCTTGCCCGGCGGGCCGGAGACGGCCAGGCAAACTCCGATTCAGGAGCAAACCCCGGTAGCGCCGAAACAACCCGCCAACACCACGGCTGAACAGGATGGCCGGCCGAAAGAGCAGAACTTCCGGTTCTATGAAATGCTGCCGGAATCCGAGGTCGTTCCGCCCAAAGTGGAAGAATATACCCCGGGCCCGGCCATGCAGGAGTTCGATTATGTCGTACAGTCTGGCTCGTTCAGGAGTAAGGAAGACGCCGAGCGACAGCGTGCGCAGATCGCCTTCCAGGGACTCAGGGCTCATGTACAGCGTATTGATCTCGACAACGGAAGTGTGTGGTACCGCGTAAATGTGGGGCCATTCAACTCCCGCAGCCAGATGAACTCGGCGGTCGACAAGCTGGTTACTATCAATATCCAGCCTCTGGTGCGCAAGATCCCGAAAGAAGGCTGAACTGTGTTCAGCCACCTCCCCTGCTCTTGAAATCCCGCCCAGCGCCTCCATAAAGCCAAAATACAAATTCAAACAGGCAACTGGAGCCCCAATGACCACCATAGTTTCCGTACGCCGGGAGAATGAAGTCGCCATGGGCGGTGATGGCCAGGTATCCCTTGGCAACACCGTTATGAAAGGCAATGCCCGAAAGGTACGCCGCCTGTACAACGGCCAGGTAATCGCTGGCTTTGCCGGTGGCACCGCCGATGCCTTTACCCTGTTCGAGCGATTCGAGGCCCAGCTGGAAAAACACCAAGGCAATCTTACCCGTGCCGCTGTAGAACTGGCCAAAGACTGGCGCACAGACCGCGCCCTGCGCAAACTGGAAGCCCTGCTGGCCGTTGCGGACAAAACCGCTTCCCTGATCATTACCGGCAACGGCGACGTAATCGAGCCGGAGCAGGGGCTGATCGCTATCGGCTCAGGCGGGCCGTTTGCCCAGGCCGCAGCCCGGGCGCTGCTGGAAAACACCGAGCTCAGCGCCCACGAAATCGCCGATAAGGCGCTCGAAATTGCCGGCGATATCTGCATTTACACCAATCAGAACCGCACTCTGGAAGTGCTGCCCATTAAAGACTGACGACCGGAGCGACCATGTCTGCAATGACTCCCCGAGAGATTGTCCACGAACTGAACAAACACATCGTGGGCCAGGAAGAAGCAAAACGCGCCGTCGCCATTGCCCTGCGTAACCGCTGGCGCCGCATGCAACTGGACAGCAGCCTGCGGGATGAAATCACCCCGAAAAACATCCTGATGATCGGCCCCACTGGTGTCGGTAAAACGGAAATCGCCCGCCGGCTGGCCAAACTGGCGGATGCCCCCTTCCTGAAAGTGGAAGCCACCAAATTCACCGAAGTGGGCTATGTGGGCCGGGATGTTGAGTCCATCATCCGCGACCTGGCCGACATGGCGGTGAAAATGCTGCGGGAACAGGAAATGAAGCGGCATGAACACCGTGCACTGGATGCGGCCGAAGACCGCATTCTGGATGCCCTGCTGCCGCCTCCCAGGGATTTTAACGAAGACAGCCAGCGCACCAATGCGGACTCCTCAACCAGACAACTGTTTCGCAAGAAACTGCGGGAAGGTGAACTGGACGACAAAGAAATCGAGATCGATTTGCGCAGCAGCGGCGCCGGCGTGGAGATCATGGCGCCTCCGGGCATGGAAGAGATGACCTCTCAACTGCAGAGCATGTTCTCCAATCTGTCTTCGGACAAGCGCAAGACCCGCAAGATGAAAGTGGCGGATGCCATGAAGCGGGTGAAGGACGAAGAAGCCGCCAAGCTGGTGAATGAGGAAGAGATCAAGCAGAAGGCCATTCAGGCGGTTGAGCAGAACGGGATTGTCTTTATCGATGAGATCGACAAGGTTGCCAAGCGCTCGGAAAACACCTCCTCGGATGTGTCCCGGGAAGGCGTTCAGCGCGACCTGTTGCCTCTGATTGAAGGCAGCACAGTAAGCACCAAATACGGCTCCATTCGGACTGACCACATTCTGTTCATCGCCTCCGGCGCGTTCCACCTGTCCAAGCCTTCAGACCTGATTCCGGAACTGCAGGGCCGCCTGCCGATTCGCGTGGAGCTGCAGGCGCTGACGCCGGACGACTTCAAGCGCATTCTGACCGAACCGGATGCCTCGCTGGTGCAGCAGTATGAAGCGCTGATGGGCACCGAAGGTGTGAAACTGACCTTCGCCGACGATGCCATCGCCCGCATTGCGGAAGTGGCTTACAAGGTGAACGAAACCACCGAAAACATCGGCGCCCGCCGCCTGCATACGGTGCTTGAGCGCTTGCTGGAGAGCCTGTCCTACGACGCCGGCGACCAGGTCACCGAGACCTTTGAGGTGACAGCGGACTACGTTGACGAGAAACTCGGCGAACTCTCTGAAGACGAAGACCTGAGCCGCTACATTCTCTGATTCGCGGTTTCCTGAAATGCCAACAAAAAAGCCGGAGGGGATGACCTCTCCGGCTTTTTCACGCCCGTATCAGCAACATCAGTACTTATTCTGCCTTTGAGAACAGGTGCGTGACGGTACTGAAGCCGCTCGCAATCCGGTTCTTCTCGCCCTGCTTCTTGCGACCTTTGGCCACATACAGGGGCAGCATTTCACCATACAGGCTGGTACTGATGGTTCTCTGCTCATCCTCAAGACGATCCCGGCGCAGCGTAATGCCGTACTTGCGCAGTTTGGGCTCCAGTTCATCTGCCCGCCGGAGCAGATCTCGGCGGGTCATCTGATAGGCGTGCTCACACACCATCCGGCGACTCTGGAAGCTGAACACATTTGAGAAAAACAGCTTGGCATCATCCCGGGTAGGTTCAAACAGCAGTATGTCCTTATCCGGATAATCACGGGTATATTGAGCAATACCCGACTGCATACGGGAATAAACCATGGTCCGGAACATCTGGGACAACAGATTCGGCATTCCGGAACGGGTGAGCTCTCCCGGCTTCATGGTCCCCGCGCGCACCGCAGCACTGGCATCGATGGGCACCTGGGGATTGACCGCCAACACCAGATCCGCGCCATCTTCAAAAGCGACCGAGGCATGCAACCCCTTTCTCAGGGTACCGTCCACGTAAAAACGACCATCAATCTCGACCGGCACGTACAGACCCGGAGATGAAGTACTGGCCTGAACTGCCCGGGATATAGGGACGTGATCGTACCCGGGCGCACCAAAGCAGACAGCCTCCGTGCTCTCCACGTCTGCAGCAACCACATACAGGCTGCGCTTGAGCTGACGAAAATCATTGGTGCGGCCAAGCATGGTGAAGGCGCGTTTCAGATACTCGTGCAACCCCTCGTTATCGAAGAGTCCGGCCGGTGCCGCCTGGGCCAGAATGGTCATGGCTTCGAGCAGGCTCTGATCGTAAGGGTGGTTCACGAACCGGCTGACCGCCGTTGAAAGCAGGCCAGGCACGGCGAGCAGTCTGCGCCCGATCTCACGCAAGGCAGGACGATAGAAGACCTCAGGGTGGAACGGATGAACCTCAGCTTCGTTCCTTACGAAGATGCGGCAAAGCTGGGCCGTGGTCATCTGGTTTGCCAGATTGGCAGCCACAAAAGAGCCGGCATTTACGCCGACATAGACATCGATATTATTAAAATCCAGACCATCCAGAGCTTCGTCCAGAGCCCGCAGGGCACCGATCTCGTAAATACCACCCAGAGGTCCGCCGCCGCCAAGGGCGAGGCCAATTCTCGGTGCTGGCTTGAGCTCGGTCGCTGTCTTCATTGCCTGTCCTTATCGGATACTGCTGCAGGATTTCAGTTATCCAACAACCTAACAAGGGAATTTAGAGTGCGCACACTATAACCCTCACAATGCTCAGGAAACGGCCTGTTCCGCCAGCGCTGCTGACGAGGTGCGGGCAGGCCGCAAATAGCGACCAAAACCGGCATTGCGTAACGCCAGATCAACACAACTCTTGATCACATGGGGCGAATCCAGCAATAGCACATCCTCCAACAGTTGAATGGCCCATTCCCGCCCCACGCTGCGGATTACGGACTTTACTTTCGGCAGACTGGCTGCGTTCATCGACAAGGAGTCATACCCCATGGCCATCAACAACAGCGCGCCGCCCGGATCACCCGCCAGTTCGCCACAGATACCCACTGGCTTACCCACCGAATGGGCATCCTGAGCCACCCGCACCAGTGCCTGAAGAACGGCCGGATGATAGGAGTGATAGAGCTGCGCCACCCGCGGGTTGTTGCGGTCTACTGCCAGCAGGTATTGAGTCAGATCGTTGGAGCCCACGGACAGGAAATCTACCCGCTCCGCCAGCTCACGAATCTGGTAAACCGCGGCCGGAATCTCCACCATCACGCCCACCTTGGGCATATGAATGTCGTACCCTTCTTCACGAACTTCGTGATAGACCCGATAGATCAGGTGCAGGGACTCCTCCACCTCAGAAATATTGCTGATCATCGGCAACATGATCTGCAGGTTGTTCAGACCCTCACTGGCCTTGAGCATGGCCCGCACCTGAACCAGGAAGATCTCGGGGTGGTCCAGCGTTACCCGGATGCCGCGCCAGCCCAGGAACGGGTTTTCTTCCTGAATAGGGAAATAGGTGAGTGCCTTGTCACCGCCAATATCGAGGGTTCGCATGGTCACCGGGTTAGGGGCAAAGGCCTCCAGCTGTTCCCGGTAGTATTCCCGCTGTTCCTGCTCTGACGGGAACCGGTCCTTGATCATGAATGGCACTTCGGTGCGGTACAGGCCAATGCCCTCGGCACCATGGGAAAGAGAGCGCACAACGTCGGTCATCAAACCGGTGTTTACCAGCAGGGAGACCCGGTGACCATCTGTGGTCTCGCAGGGCTTGTCACGCAGCGCTTCAAGGCCCCGAACCAGCTCGTCTTCTTCGTCGCAGATAGCCTGAAAAAAGGTCCGGAGATCGGCCGAGGGAGACGCGAAAATCTGCCCCTCGAAACCGTCAACAACCAGCTCCCGGCCGTCGAGCTGGTTAACCGGGATATCCACCAGCCCCATTACGGTGGGAACACCCATGGCCCTGGCCAGGATGGCCACATGGGAATTGCTGGACCCCTTAACGGAAACCAGGCCGACCAGCTGCCCTTTGGGCACTTCACCGAGCATGGCCGGTGTCAGCTCTTCACTGACCAGTACGGTGCGTTCGGGATATTCCAGATGTTTCTGTTCACCTTCCTGAAGGTGCGAGAGCAGCCGGCGGCCCAGATCACGGATGTCGACCGCGCGCTCTTGCAGGTACAGGTCATCCATCATCTCGAAATGACGAACATACTGCTGAACCACCTGTTTCAAGGCGCCCTGAGCCCAAACGCCTTCCCGGATTCGATTCGCCACCTCACCCGGAAGCGCCTCATCTCCCAGTATCCGCAGGTAAACATCGAACAACGCCTGCTCTTCCGGCCGGAGCTGGGACGCAAGGCGGTTGGCAACGCGTTCGATATCTTCCCGCACCGCCGAAACAGCTGAACGAAAGAGTTCCAGCTCCTGGTCAATGTCTTCTGTCGGCTTTTCCGGGACCACGTCCAGATCAGCGGCAGGATATACCACCACACCCGTCCCAATGGCGACACCGGGCGCGCCGGGAACGCCGCTGAAACTGACATCCCGCGTTTCCTCGCCGGTCAGCGACAGACCACTGATGGCACCTGTGGCCTCGCTGTGGGCAATCACCCCCGCCAATTGCGCCGAAACCGTAACCAGGAATGCTTCTTCACCTTCATCGAAGCAACGGGAGCTTTCCCGCTGCTGCACCACCAGCACGCCCAGTACCCGGCGATGGTGGATAATCGGCACACCCAGAAACGAGCGGAAGCGCTCCTCACCGGTTTCCGGGAAGTAACGGTAGCGCGGATGGGATGGCGCATCCTCAAGATTGATGGGTTCTTCACGTGAACCCACGAGACCCACCAGACCCTCGGAATAGGCCAGGCTGACCTGGCCCACGGAGTCTTTGTAAAGGCCTTCAGTGGCCATCAGGATATAGCGATTGGAGGCGGGATCCAGCAGATAAACCGAGCAGACTTCTGTACCCATGGCCTTTTGCACCCGCGATACAATGATTTCCAACGCCTCCTGGAGATCGCGGGCGCTGTTTACCTCTTGTACTAGACTTCGCAGGATGCTCAGCATGGAGTCAGTCCGTCATTTCTGATGTTCCTTCATACGCCGTGGGTTCTCGGCCCGGTGCCACTGCTCCATGTTATGAAACAGTCTTGGAGCCAGCTCCCTCAACGCGCGTCTGTATACTTCTCGTTTGAATGAAACCACCTGCCCCAACGGATACCAGTAGCTCACCCACTGCCAGCCGTCGAATTCCGGTGAATCCGTGCCATCCACGCGTACGTGCGCGTCTGGCGATAACATCCTCAGCAGGAACCATTTCTGTTTTTGCCCCACGCATACGGGGTGCGAGTTATGGCGTACCATCCTCCTCGGAAGCCGGTAACGCAGCCAGCCCCGGGTGCAGCTGATGATTTCCACATCGCTGGCACACAGGCCGATTTCCTCTCCAAGCTCCCGGTAGAGTGCATCCTCGGGGGTTTCGTTGTGCTTGATCCCACCCTGAGGAAACTGCCAGGAGTCCTGCCCTATTCGCCTTGCCCAGAGAACTTCTCCCCTGTGGTTGGCCAGAATGATTCCGACGTTGGGTCTGAAACCGTCTGAGTCGATCACGGCACAGTCCTCGTAGTAGTCGGCTGCCGGTTATTTTTTAACCGGCGAAAATTGTCCAAGTTGCTCTCATTCTTACAGAAACCCAAGACTTCGGCAAACGGAGCTGTTGGCGGCACGTTACTGGCGTGCCGTGGTAGACTGTCGCCTTTGCCATAAGACCTGTACGGATGGGAGGGGAAGGCTTGACGCTCGCGATTTTTGATCTGGATAACACTTTGCTGGCCGGGGACAGCGACCACGCCTGGGGCGAATTCCTGGTGGAAGAGGGCATGGTGGATGCGGAGGAGTACAAGCGGGCCAACGACCGCTTCTATCAGGAATACCTGAATGGAGAGCTGGATGTTTTCCATTACCAGCGCTTTGTGCTGGCGCCGCTCACCCGCCACAACATGGATGAGCTCGAGGACTGGCGGGCGACTTTTATGGCCAAGAAGGTGCGGCCGATGATGCAGGACAAGGCGGTGAAGTTACTCGCAGACCATCGTGAGCAGGGTCACACGCTGATGATTATTACCGCGACCAACCGTTTTATTACTGAGCCCATCGCGGAATTGCTGGGGGTGGATCATCTGATTGCCACTGAGCCTGAGCTGGTGAACGGCAAGTTTACCGGCGAAGTGGCGGGCACGCCGAGTTTTCAGGAGGGTAAGGTGGAGCGGCTGAATGACTGGCTGGCTGCCCACGGCGAGAGCCTTGAGGGCGCCTGGTTCTACAGCGATTCCCACAATGATTTGCCGCTGTTGCGGAAGGTGGATAATCCCGTGGCGGTGGACCCGGACCCTACCCTGGAGAAAACGGCAATTGAGAATGGCTGGGCGGTGATTTCGCTGCGGGCGTAACGCCCGCAGATCACAAAAACCCAGTCAGGGAACGCACAAAGCAGGACTTGATATAGTCCGTCTCCGGAATGCCCGGTACGATCGGATGATCCGGCGCCTGGTGACCCTGTTCCAGCAACTGCACAAACCGGTCGATCTTGCGGCCGCTGCTACGAATGATATCGATCAGCTTTTCCTGGGAAAGGTGCATGGAACAGGAGGCCGACACCAGTAGTCCGTCGCGCTCCAGCAGCCTGAGTCCCAACTGATTCAACCGGGCATAGGCCTGCTCACCGGCTTTCTGGTCCCGCCGGCGGGGAATCAGTGCGGGCGGATCCAGCACCACGATGTCGAATTTTTCCTTTTCGTCCGCCAGGGCTTTCAGGGCATCAAAGGCATCGCCTTCAATGGTATCCACGTTTTCCAGACCATTCAGTTTGGCGTTGTGGTGTACCGCGTCTACAGCGGCCGAGGATGCATCCACGCAGGTCACCTGGGATGCGCCGGCACACGCAGCCTGAATGCCCCAACCGCCCACGTAACTGAACACATCAAGAACCTTTTTTCCGGGCGCGTACGCCTGCAAGCGCTGTCGATTCATGCGGTGGTCGTAGAACCAGCCGGTTTTCTGGCCGCCCGCCAGGGGTACCTCAAAGCGGGCGCCGTTTTCTTCCACCAGTACGGTGTCGGCTTCCGGACCGTGGGCAAATTCCACGTAAGTATCCAGCCCTTCTACTTTGCGCATTTTGCCATCGTTCTTCAGCACGATGATGCGGGCATGAGCCAGGCGCTGGACGGCACGTACGATGGCGTCTTTCATCTGTTCCATGCCGGCCGTAGAGATCTGCACTACGACGACATCATCAAACCGGTCCACCACCAGGCCAGACAGGCCATCGCTGTCGCCAAATACCCAGCGATAGAAGGGTTTATCGAACAATCGTTCCCGCAGACTCAGTGCTGCTTCCATGCGGTCGGTTAAGCGCTTCGGTGTCATGCCATGGTCGGCATCCCGGCTGATCAGCCGGCCGCAAATCAACGCGTGAGGGTTCACAAAGGCGATACCCATGGGCTTGTCATTCGAAGCACGCACCTGCACCTGTGAGCCGGGCTCAAACCCAGGCAGCGGGCTGCGTTGGGTGTCTACTTCGTTACTGTATACCCACAAGTGGCCGGCACGGAGACGGCGTTCTGCGCCTTTGCGCAGGTAGAGAACGGGAAAGTCCATCAATGATTATTCCTCAGCGGCCACGTGTTCTGCG
>JAJUKC010000082.1 GCA_029264995.1 Marinobacter sp.
AAGGTAAGGAATCAGAGCAATGCGTCATCGTAAGAGTGGTCGTAAGTTCAACAGGACCAGTGCGCATCGCAAGGCCATGTTCCGTAACATGACTGCGTCACTGGTTGAGCACGAGCTGATCAAAACGACGCTCCCGAAAGCCAAAGAGCTGCGTCGGGTAGCTGAGCCGTTGATCACGCTCGCAAAGAATGATTCGGTAGCAAATCGTCGTCTGGCGTTCTCTCGCCTGCGTAACGATGCTGCGGTAGCCAAGCTGTTTGATGAGCTGGGTCCCCGTTACAGCGAGCGTCCGGGTGGTTACCTTCGTATTCTGAAGTGCGGTTTCCGTGCTGGCGATAATGCCCCTATGGCATTCGTTGAGCTGGTCGGCCGTCCTCTGGACATCGAAGTTGAAGAGATGGACGACGACGAAGATTAAGTTCTTCTGAGTCCATAAAAAAAACCGGGTTCCGCGAGGTTCCCGGTTTTTTTGTGCCCGCCGTTCCGGCGGGCTATTTGGTGAGCATCGGTTTGAGGTAGCGTCCGGTGTGCGACGCCGGATTGGCGGCCACTTCCTCGGGCGTTCCTTCAGCAATAATCTGTCCGCCACCGGACCCACCTTCCGGGCCGAGGTCGACAATCCAGTCTGCGGTCTTGATGACGTCCAGGTTGTGCTCAATGACAACGATGGTATTGCCGTGATCGCGCAAGCGCTCTAGCACGTTCAAAAGTTGCTGGATATCGTAGAAGTGCAGGCCGGTGGTGGGCTCGTCCAGAATGTACAGGGTTTTGCCTGTGTCCCGTTTGGACAGCTCCTTAGCCAGTTTGACCCGCTGTGCTTCGCCCCCCGAGAGGGTCACTGCGCTCTGGCCCAAACGAATGTAAGACAGGCCCACGTCGATCAGCGTTTGCAGTTTTCTGGCGATGAAGGGGACGGCGTCAAAAAACTCGCGGCCCTCCTCAACGGTCATTTCCAGCACCTCGTGGATGTTTTTGCCTTTATACCGAACCTCAAGGGTTTCCCGGTTGTAGCGTTTGCCCTTACAGATGTCGCAGGGCACATAGACGTCTGGCAGGAAGTGCATTTCGACTTTGATGACACCATCGCCCTGGCAAGCCTCGCACCGGCCGCCCTTCACGTTGAAGGAGAAGCGGCCAGGTTTGTAGCCGCGTGAGCGTGCCTCCTGAGTGCCGGCGAAGAGTTCCCTGATGGGGGTAAACAGGCCGGTGTAAGTGGCGGGGTTAGACCTAGGTGTCCGTCCGATAGGGCTCTGGTCAATGTCGATCACCTTGTCGAGCTGATCAAGTCCTTTCAGGCTTTTGTAGGGCGCATGATTGAGGCTGGTCGCTTTGTTCAGTTTGGCGGCCGCGACCGGGTAGAGGGTGCTGTTAATCAGAGTTGATTTGCCTGAGCCCGATACCCCGGTAACGCAGGTCATCACGCCTAGCGGCAGCGTGAGCGTTACGTCCCGGAGATTGTTGCCAGAGGCGCCGGTCAGTACCAGCTTCTTGCCATTACCCTTGTTTCGCGCTTGCGGTACCGAGATCTCTTTTTCGCCACTGAGATACTGGCCAGTCATTGACGCCGGGTTGGCGATGATTTCCTCCGGGGTGCCCCGCGCGACAATCTCTCCGCCGTGGACGCCTGCGCCCGGGCCAATGTCGATCACATAGTCGGCCGCCCGGATGGCATCTTCGTCGTGTTCCACCACGATCACCGTGTTGCCCAGATCCCTTAGGTGGGTGAGGGTGGCGAGCAGTCGGTCGTTGTCCCGCTGGTGCAGGCCGATGGACGGCTCGTCCAGAATGTACATCACGCCCACCAGGCCTGCGCCTATCTGGCTGGCCAAGCGGATGCGCTGCGCCTCGCCGCCTGAAAGGGTGTCTGCGCTGCGTTCGAGAGTTAAATACTCGAGGCCCACGTTGACCAGAAACTGCAGCCGCTCCCGCACTTCTTTCAGGATTTTCTCGGCGATCTCACCTTTGCGTCCGGGCAGCGCGAGAGTGCTGAAGTAGCGATGGGCATCGCCCACGGGCAGGTGGGTAATTTCCGGAAGGTTTCGCTCTTCGATAAAGACGTGACGGGCACTGCGACGCAGGCGCGAACCGCCGCAATCTTTACAGGGCTGTGTACTCAGGTTGCGAGCCAGTTCCTCACGCATGCTCTGGGATTCCGTCTCGCGGTAACGGCGTTCCAGGTTGGGCAGTATGCCCTCGAACGGGTGGGCCTTTTCCATAATGTGGCCGCGGGAGTTAACATAGCGGAAGGGGATGTCCTCATCTCCGGAGCCATACAGGAGCACCTGCTGGAAGCTTTCAGGCAGCTCTTCCCAAGGCGTTTCCAGGTCAATGCCGTAGTGTTCGGCAACACTGGTCAGCATCTGGAAGTAGTAGACGGCGCGGCGGTCCCAGCCCTTGATGGCGCCTGATGCCAGGGTCGCTTCCGGGCTCTGGATTACCTTTTCGGCATCAAAGAACTGGCGCACTCCAAGGCCGTCGCAGGTGGGGCAGGCGCCGGCCGGGTTGTTGAATGAAAACAGGCGAGGTTCCAGTTCGCTCAGGGAATAACCGCACTGGGTGCAGGCATAGCGTGCCGAGAAGGTGTGCTCCTCACCTTCACCACTCATGGGCGCCACCAGGGCAATGCCATCGGCCAGCTCCAGGGCGGTTTCAAAGCTTTCGGCCAGTCGTTGTTCCAGCCCTTCCTTGACCTTGAATCGGTCGACCACAACGTCAATCTGGTGCTTGCGTTTCTTGTCCAGGGCAGGGACGTCGTCGATGTCGTACACCGTTCCGTCCACTCGCAGGCGGATGAAGCCCTGGCTGCGCATGGTGTCGATCACCTGCAGGTGTTCACCTTTGCGATCCCGGATCACCGGCGCCAGGATCATCAGTTTGCTGCCTTCCGGCATGGCGAGAACCTGGTCAACCATCTGGCTGACGGTCTGGGCTTCCAGCGGCTGGCCGTGGTCCGGGCAGCGTGGTTCTCCAGCACGGGCGAACAACAGTCTCAGGTAGTCGTAGATCTCAGTAATGGTTCCCACGGTGGAGCGGGGGTTGTGGGAGGTGGATTTCTGCTCGATGGAGATGGCCGGCGACAGGCCTTCAATATGATCCACATCGGGCTTTTCCATCATCGAGAGGAACTGCCGGGCGTAGGTGGATAGTGACTCGACATACCGGCGCTGGCCTTCGGCGTAGAGTGTATCGAACGCCAGTGAGGATTTGCCGGAGCCGGACAGACCGGTAATGACGATCAGTTTGTCCCTTGGCATATCCAGGTCGATGTTTTTCAGGTTGTGGGTGCGTGCGCCCTTGATCTGGATATGGTCCATAACACCTCGCTTGGTAAAAACTGCCAGTATATCGGTTTCGTGTCGTTCCGGCTAAGTGGGGTACGGCCCGCTGTGCGGGTGTCCCGTCGCCGGGGTGGTTCTGGTACAATGCGCCGCCTGCGGTTACCGGCCGCTCACCATTCATTCAAACCGCACGGGTAGGCATGAACGCGCTCGAAAAACGCTCAGTTGTGGCTCTGGCTTTGGTATACGCCATGCGTATGCTGGGCCTGTTTATGGTCATGCCCGTATTTGTCCTGCTGGGTACGGACCTGCAGGGCGCGACACCAGCGCTACTGGGCCTGGCGATTGGTGCCTATGGGCTGAGTCAGGCGCTACTACAGATTCCCTTTGGCCTTTTATCAGATCGGGTTGGCCGCAAGAGGATGATCTATCTGGGCTTGATCCTGTTTGCCTGCGGGAGCCTGCTGGCCGCGTCGACCGATTCCATATACGTTGTGATCGCCGGTCGGATTCTTCAAGGTGCCGGTGCCATCGCCAGTGTGCTGATGGCACTGCTGTCAGATCTCACCCGGGAGGAAGAGCGAACCAAGGCCATGGCCACGGTGGGTATTTCCATCGGCCTGTCGTTTTCGGTATCGCTGGTGCTGGGCCCGTTGCTGGGCGCGGCCTGGGGCTTGTCGGGCATTTTCTACGTGACGGCCGTGATGGCTCTATTGGCCCTTGTTGTGGTCGCCAGGGTGGTGCCTACACCGCATACCCATAAAGTCAGCGCCGATACCCATCCTGCCCGTGAAATGGTCGGGCGCGTTCTGGCCGATGGCCGTCTGCTCCGGCTCGACTTCGGAATCTTTGTGCTGCATCTTGTTCTGACAGCCCTGTTCCTGGTATTCCCGACCATGCTTCAGGATCAGTTGGGCCTGGCCAGCAGCTCCCACTGGTGGTTCTATTTGAGTGTGATGGTGCTTTCTTTCTTTGCCATGGTGCCCTTTATCATCATTGGCGAAAAGAAACGCAAAATGAAGCCGATACTATGCATGGCCATTGCCTTGCTAACAGCGGCAACGGCAACGCTGACCCAGGTAAATGCCAGCCTCTGGGCGGCCTGGGGTGTGCTATTTTTCTTCTTTATGGCGTTCAATCTTCTGGAAGCCAGTCTGCCTTCGTTAATCAGTAAAGAGGCTCCCGCTGCCAGTAAGGGAACGGCCATGGGGGTTTATTCCACCTCCCAGTTTTTTGGTGCTTTTCTGGGCGGGGCCCTGGGAGGGTACCTGCTGCAGAATACCGGCGTTGAGGGGGTGCTCTGGTTGATGGCCGGCTGCCTCCTGGTGTGGCTGCTGGCAGCGTTAACCATGCCGGCCCCGAGTTACACGACCAGCCTGGTTGTGGAGCTGAGAGATGCGCTGGAAAATACCTTCGATGAGGTAGATCGCCAGCTACGGAAGCTGCCGGGCGTGCAGGATGTTGTGATTGTTGAGGATGCATCCACAGCCTACCTGAAGGTGGACCGTCAGCATTTTCGGGAAGATCAGCTTGCGGACTTTGAATTTGTCCGGCAGGGTAAGAGTTCTTAAACACAGGATGCTGGCATGGATGGCTGGCACTCCGCAAAACATGATCAGGAGCATACGATGGCACGAGGCGTAAACAAGGTAATTCTCATTGGTAACCTGGGGCAGGACCCGGACACCCGCTATACCCCCAACGGCAATGCCGTGGTCAACCTGAACCTTGCCACAGACGAGAGTTACAAGGATCGCCAGACCGGACAGCTGGTGCCGAAAACTGAGTGGCATCGGGTTGTGCTGTTCGGCAAGGTGGCTGAAGTGGCTGGGCAATACCTGCGCAAAGGCTCCAAGGTTTACATTGAGGGCAAGCTGCAGACCCGGAAATGGCAGAACAAGGAAGGTCAGGATGTATACACCACCGAAGTGGTTGTGGATATCAATGGCCAGATGCAGATGCTGGACAGCCGCGGTTCCGAGGGTGGCATGAATCAGGGCGCTCCCCAGGGACGGCCTCAGCAGCAGTCACAATACAATGCGCCGCAGCAACAGGGTGGGCCTTCGGGTGGTTACAACAACCCGCCGTCGCAGCAGCCTAGCAACAGCATGCCAGAGCCGATTGATGACTTTGACGATGATATTCCGTTCTAGTCGAGAGCATACGGATAAACTACAAGCGAGAGAGCTGAGCAGCAGCCGGGTGGGGGTCAGTCATCCCCTTCCGGCTGATCCATCCCCAACTCATTGATTTTCCGGGTCAGCGTATTCCGCCCCCAGCCCAGCAGGATGGAGGCATCCCGGCGGCGGCCGCCGGTGTGCTTCAATGCGGTTTCGATCATGATTTTCTCAAACTCGGGCACAGCGCTGTCCAGTATGCCTTTCTTGCCGCGCTTCAGTTCCTGTTCTGCCCAGTTCCTCAGACCTTCCTGCCAGGTCAGACCGGTAGCAGCATGCTCGTTTTCCGCTTGATGCAGCAGTTCCGGGGGCAAGTCATCAATGTGGATTTCCCGGCCACTGGCCATGACGGTCAGCCAGCGGCAGGTGTTTTCCAGCTGGCGGACGTTGCCGGGCCAGGGCAGGGTGGTGAGGTATTCCTCGGCATCCGGGCGCAGGATTTTGGGTTCTACTGCCAGTTCTTTGGCTGCTCTTTTGAGAAAGTGCTGCATCAGTCGTGGAATGTCTTCGCGGCGTTCGGCCAACTTGGGCAGGTGCACGCGAATCACATTCAGGCGGTGAAACAGATCTTCCCGGAAGTTACCGGCTTGTACCAGCTTTTCCAGGTCTTGATGGGTTGCGGCGATGATGCGCACATCCACCTTGATGGGGGTGGTACCGCCTACCCGGTAAAACTCGCCATCGGCCAGCACCCGCAGCAGGCGGGTCTGGGTGTCGGCGGGCATGTCGCCGATTTCGTCGAGAAACAGGGTGCCGCCGTTGGCCTGTTCAAAGCGGCCCTGGCGGGCGGCGCCGGCGCCGGTGAAGGCGCCTTTTTCGTGGCCGAACAATTCGGATTCAATCAGGTCTTTCGGAATTGCCGCCATGTTCAGGGCGATGAACGGGTTTCGTGCTCTGGGGCTGTGATTGTGCAGGGCCTGGGCCACCAGTTCTTTACCGGTGCCGCTCTCACCGTTGATCAGTACGGTGATGTTGGAGTGAGACAGCCGTCCAATGGCCCGGAAAACCTCCTGCATGGCCGGGGCTTCACCGATAATTTCGGTATTGCGTGGTGTAGCGTCGGCCTGTGGTTCGCTGGCGGCGCGTTTTTCATGGCTGTGAGCAACGGCCCGTTTTACCAGTGCTACTGCGTCATCCACATCAAAGGGCTTGGGCAGGTATTCGAAGGCGCCGGTCTGGTAGCTGGTCACCGCGCTTTCAAGATCCGAGTGCGCGGTCATAATGATAACCGGCACATCCTGATGCAGTTCGACGATCTGGGAGAGCAGAGTAATACCATCCACCCCCGGCATCCGGATATCACTGATGATGGCGTCCGGCTGCTCATGTTCCAGCCGCATCATGATGCTGTCGCCGCTGTCGAATACGCGCGGTTGCATGCCAGCCTGGCTCAGGGCGCGTTCCAGCACCCATCGAATACTTCTGTCATCGTCGATAATCCAGACGTTTGCCGGTTGGCTCATTTGCTGTCCTCCAGAGGCAGGAAGATGATGAAATCGGTTCTTCCGGGCTCACTCTCGCACTCCACCAGCCCCCGATGCTGGCCGATGATGCTTTGGGTAATGGAAAGGCCGAGTCCGGTGCCCGAGGCCCGGCCACTGATCATGGGGTAGAAGATGTTCTGCAACAGCTCCGGCGGGATGCCCGGGCCGTTATCGATGATGTCGACCCGGCACACCAGCCGGTGGCGACGATGGCCGATGGTGAACTGCCGCAAGGCCCGGCTGCGAAAGGTAATGGTGGGCGTTGCTGAACGCCCGCTTGCGGCTTCGTTTTCGAACGCCGCCTCCATGGCGTTGCGGGCGATGTTCAGGAAGGCCTGGATCAGTTGCTCTTTGTCGCCGGGAAATTCCGGGATGCTGGGGTCGTAGTCGCGTCTCAGGCGAACTCGGCCTTTGCTTTCGGCTTCAATCAGGGTGCGGACCCGCTCCAGAATCTCGTGGATATTGGTGGGGGCAATCTTCAGGGCTTTGTTCGGGCCGAGCATGCGATCTACCAGGCTGCGCAGGCGATCCGCTTCGTCGATAATCACGCGGGTGTATTCGCGCTGGTCGTCGTCTGAAAGCTCCCGGTCCAGCAGTTGCGCCGCACCCCGGATGCCGCCCAACGGGTTCTTGATCTCGTGGGCCATGCCCCGCACCAGAATACGTGTGGTCTCCTGTTGCGAGATGATGTCTTCTTCCCGGCTGATACGCATCAGTCGGTCTCGAGGCTGGATCTCGATCAGCAGTTCGGTCGGGTCCAGGCTGATGGGAGTCACCGAGTAATCCACCGTCAATCTGGCACCGCTGATCAAAGCAAATTCAGCTTCCCGGCGGGTGTAGGACTGGCCGTTCTCCACTGCGGCATGCAGAGTGGTCAGGGCATCCTCGGAATCCACCAGAACCTCCTGTAAGGGGAGGCCATGGCTTCGGGTCATACTGGTTTCAAACAGGCTCTCGGCGGCGGGGTTGAGGTAACGGATAGCCAGATCATCGCCAAGTACCAGTACTGCGGTCGTCAGGCTGTCCAGAATGCTCTTGTAACTGCTTCCGGATGTGGTGACTGGATGGGATGGCATACGTTGCTTCCGTTCTCGACTCATTGGTTGTATCCCTGTGGCTGCAAAAAGCGAACCAGTTTTTTGATATCGGGTAGCCAATGGGCAAGGATCGGGCAGAACGGGCGCAGTGGCCGGTGCGTGTTGCTGTAGCTTGGTGCAGTGGTGAACGGTCAGGCGACAGGCAGCCCGGATTTTGCCCCTTGGCTGCCCAAAGTATGGTCACAATATGGTGCAATTGCACCATGGTGGTGCAGATAAGATTTAGTTGAGAACGGATGGGCGGTGAATCGTGAAGGTAATTGAATTGCCGGATTTCACGCGTACTCCGTTTTCATCGACAATATGAACGCCCGCATTGTGAGTGCCCCGGTCGATATTGCTGACGGCTACCGAGCCTGAACTGCTCTGCCCGACCGGTTGTCCATCCAGGGTCACCTCAAACTTGTGGCCCCGTTTCAGCGGCGGCGTGCTTTGCACCTCGAAGGTGACGTTGCCGTTACCGCTGTGAAAGGCCTGTTCATTGGCGGGGTACTGGAACGAAACAGACTGGTAGGCTGCCCCCTCACGTTCTACCCGCTCGCGGAGTTGTTCGGGTTCCTGAACCACTTCCGGCTTTGGCAGGGTAATGGTGGTAACAGGTTTCACCTGGACCTCTTCACCGCCTTCCATGGGTTCGTCGGAAAAGGTGACGTTGCCATAGGCATCAACGTGGCGGTAGACCTCGCTGTATACGGTGTTCGAAGCCAGCATCAGCAGGCCAGCGGCGAGTACGATCGGTGCTTTCATGGCAATAACCTGTGGTAATGAACTGGTTTGATTATCGATTGCGGGCAACGCCATTTCAACGTTGTGGCCTGCTTCCTTGGTTACATATCGTTAAGGGCGCGGGTGTTGGCTCAGAACTGGGATTGAGGCCACAAAAAAGCCCCGCGCGGGGCGGGGCTTCTGGTCTGCATAAGCTGCACCGAGTTGGTGCGGGGCTTTAGCAGGAGTAGTAAAGATCGAACTCAACCGGGTGAGTGGTCATGTTCAGCTTCTCAACTTCACCGCGTTTCAGGTCAATGTAGCCTGCGATCATGTCTTCGGTGAATACACCGCCACGGGTCAGGAACTCGTGGTCTGCTTCCAGGCAATCCAGGGCTTCAGACAGAGTTTCCGCAACCTTCGGAATGTTCAGGGCTTCTTCCTTCGGCAGGTCATACAGATCCTTATCCATGGCATCCCCAGGGTGGATCTTGTTCTGGATACCGTCCAGGCCAGCCATCATCAGGGCAGCGAAGGCCAGATACGGGTTGGCAGACGGGTCAGGGAAGCGAACCTCGATACGACGCGCTTTCGGGCTATTGACGTAAGGAATACGGATAGACGCCGAGCGGTTACGGGCAGAGTAGGCCAGCATAACCGGAGCTTCAAAGCCCGGAACCAGACGCTTGTAGGAGTTGGTCGAGCTGTTAGTGAAGGCGTTGATGGCCTTGGCGTGCTTGATCACACCACCAATGTAGTACAGGGCGGTTTCACTCAGGCCGGCGTAG
>JAJUKC010000102.1 GCA_029264995.1 Marinobacter sp.
CCTCGGCTTCAACGTACTGTCCAGCACCGGCGACACCTATCAGGAGATCAGTACCGCAGCCTGGAACGATTCGGCCTGGTACATCACCCTTGCCCTGACCGTGTTCACCGTACTGTTCGGCACCCGCCACCTGGAGTCTACCGAACATCATCGAGGTATGATCCAGGCCGTTGCTTTTGAATCCCTGATCAAACTCATCGCCTTCGTGGCGGTGGGGTTGTTTGTTGGCTACGGTCTGTACGATGGATTCGGAGACCTGTTCAACCGGGTCCGCGAAGCTGACTTGATGGGCACGCTTACCACCGCGTCGCTGGAAGCACCCGCTTTCTTCACCCAAACTCTGGTTGCCATGCTGGCCATCATCTGCCTGCCACGGCAATTTCACGTGATGGTGGTGGAGAACACCGATCACCGGGATTTTGAGGTTGCCCGTTGGGCGATGCCGATCTACCTGATCATTGCCAGCGCGTTCGTCATTCCTATTGCTGCGGCCGGACTACTGAGCACTCACCTGGCGGGCAGCGATCCGGACATCGTCATCCTGCAACTGCCGATCATGGCTGGCGAGCACTGGCTTGCCGTGCTGGCGTTTCTTGGCGGTGGATCAGCAGCGGCTGCCATGGTGATTGTCTGTTCCGTCGCCATCGCCACCATGGTGAGCAATGAAATCATCATGCCAGGCCTGCTCAAGTTCTTCCGCCCGGGCATGAACCGACGAACCGATCTCAGCTTCCTGCTGCTGACGATCCGGCGCGTGGCCATCTTTGTGGTACTGCTGACCGCCTATGGCTTCTACCGCATGGCGGGCGAAGACTACAGCCTGACGGCGTTCGGATTGCTATCCTTTGCTGCAGCCGCCCAGTTTGGCCCCGCACTGGTGGGGGGAATTCTGTGGCGCCAGGGTAACTTCACCGGAGCTGCCTGGGGCCTTGGGCTGGGCTTCCTGATGTGGTGTTACACCTTGCTGTTGCCCGCGCTGGTGTCCACCGGGTGGGTTGCGGATACCCTGATTGAGCACGGCCTGTTTGGCTGGAACTGGACCCGACCAACAGCCCTGTTCGGTTCCGACCTGGATCAGATTAGCCATGGCATTCTTTGGAGTCTGGGGGTAAACACCGGGGCCTATATTCTGCTCTCCCTGATTACCCGGCAACGTATTCGGGAGAAGATTCAGATTGCCGCGTTCTTCCACGATGCGCAGCCCAAAGCCGAGAATGCCCAGCACCAGAGCTGGCAGGGCGAGATTCTTACCTCCGACCTGCAAGCCCTGACCGACCGGTTCATGGGGGAAGAACGTTCCGAAAGCATTTTCAGGAACTACGAGCGACGTAATGCCATCCGGCTCTATCCTCAGCGGCCAGCTTCCACCCACCTGATGAAGTACATAGAGCGCCAGCTGGCATCGGTGATTGGAGCCTCCACGGCGCGCGTGGTTCTGGAGTCTACCCTGACTGGCCGCGATATGCAGATCGAGGATGTGGTCAGCATTGTCGATGAAGCATCCCAGGCCATGACCTTCAGCCGGGAGTTACTGCAGTCCGCCATCGAGAACATCAGCCTGGGCGTGTCCGTGGTCAACCATCAGCAGCAACTTGTCGTCTGGAACCATCGCTATCTCGAGCTGTTCAACTATCCCAAGGGCTTTGTGCGGGTTGGCCGGCCGGTGGAAGACCTGATGCGCTACAACCTCACCAACGCCAACCTGTCTGCCCGGCGAATTGACGACATCGTCGAGAACCGCTGCAACAGCATGCGCGAAGGCAAACCCATGTCTTACGAACGTCAGCGGCCCGATGGCACCGTCGTCCGGGTGGATGGCAGTCCGATTCCCGGCGGCGGCTATGTCACCACGTTCCAGGACATTACCGCCATGCGCAGGACCGAGCAGGCCCTGAAGGAAACCAACATCTATCTGGAACAAAGGGTCCGGGAGCGCACCCAGGAACTGCAGGTGATCAATGAGCAGATGCTCAAGGCCAAGTCGGTGGCCGAACAGGCGAACCAGAGTAAAACCCGTTTCCTTGCCTCTGCCAGCCACGACCTGCTGCAACCGCTGAACGCAGCAAGGCTCTTTACCTCCGCGTTGTCCGGAAAAGTGAGCGAGGGCGAAACCCGGGATCTGGTAGACCACATCGACAGTTCGCTGGGTGCAGCTGAGGAGATCATCAGTACCCTGCTGGACATCTCAAAACTCGATGCCGGGGCACTTGAGCCGGATATTGGCGTGTTCCCGGTCAACGAGCTGCTTCGGCATCTGGCCACCGAGTTTTCAGCCATCGCCAAGGATCAGGGGCTGGAACTGCATGTAGTGCCCAGTACCGCCTGGGTCCGTTCCGATGCGAAACTTCTGCGCCGGGTGGTACAGAACTTCCTTTCCAATGCCATCCGCTACACCGCAAGCGGCAAGATTCTGATGGGCTGCCGACGCCTGAAAGGCTATCTGCGGATTGAAGTCTGGGACACCGGACCGGGTATGTCGGATGACCAGCTCAATCACATCTTCGAGGAGTTCCGCCGATTCCAGCATGGTCGCGACAAGAAGGGGCTGGGGCTTGGCCTGGCCATTGTTGATCGTATCAGCAGCATGCTTAATCACCCGGTAACCGTGCATTCGATACAGGGCAAAGGCAGCGTATTCGGGATTACGGTTCCGGTCGCCCCGGCCGATCAAAGCCGACTGGATGCCCAGAAGAGTGGCAACAGTTCAAGAAGGGTCTCCAATCTTGGTGGCCTGCATGTGCTTTGCATCGACAATGATGCAGCGATTCTTCAGGGTATGGTCGCACTGCTGGGTAACTGGCAGTGTGATGTCACTGCCGCTGAAAGCCTGGACGATGCTCTGACCAAACTGGACGGACGCCGGCCCGATATTCTACTTGCTGATTATCAGCTGGATGATAACCGCAATGGACTGGATGCCATGGACAGCATCAGGGAACATCTGGGTAGCGATATTCCCGGCATCCTGATTACCGGCTATATGGCGCCGGAGGTACGTGACGACGCAGGCAACCGGGGTTATCAGGTACTTTACAAACCAGTAAAGCCTGCCGCCCTGAGAGCGCTCGTAAACAAACTACTTAAACAGAAGCGGCCATGAATCCATCCGACCGGAAAGAGGCAGTAAATCCGTTTGGCAAGCTTACCTTTCTTGTTGTCGACGATTTCGAGAACTTTCGGCTATCCATGCGGCAGATGCTTCGCAGTTGTGGTGCCGACAAGATTGAGCTGGTTGCCCACGCCACGCCCGCCATCCAGTACTGTACCTGGAACCATGTGGATGTCGTCCTGTGCGACTACAACCTGGGGGAAGGCAAAAACGGCCAGCACGTGCTGGAAGAGCTGAGGCACAAGAAACTCCTCAAGCGTTCCTCGCTGTTCCTGATGGTAACTGCGGAAACCTCCAAAGAAATGGTCATGGGGGCGAGGGAATACCAACCCGACGGTTACCTGACAAAACCCATCAACCGCGCCATGCTGGAGCAACGCCTTGGCAGCCTGATCAAACAGCGCAATGCCCTGCTCCCCATCACCCGAGAGATCGACCGCGAAAACTATCCGGAAGCCATCAGTCTTTGCCTGCAAACACTGCCCAAACAGCCGCGCTACAAAACCTGGCTGATGAAGACCCTCGGAGAACTCTACTTCATGGTCGGCGACCTGGCCCACGCCCAGAAAGTCTATGATGATGTTCTGAATCAGCGGGAGCTGTCCTGGGCCCGGCTGGGCCGATGCAAAGTGCTGCTCGCCAACCGGAACTTTGATCAGGCGGTCGACGGCCTCAAGGCCCTCATTGAAAAACACCCCGACTATATGGAAGCCTATGACCTGCTGGCCGAGGGCCTTGAGAAGCAGGGGCGATCAGCCCAGGCCCAACAGGTTCTTGAGAAAGCGGCTGAACACTCCCCCAACGCTCTACTCCGCCAGAAGCACCTCGCTGAACTGGCCGGCGCAAACCAGGACATTGACACTGCCTCCCAGGCATGGCGACAGACCGTATCTCTGGGCACCTATTCCATACACGACAATGCAGAGCATTACCTGTCGCTTGCCCAGAGCCTGTCCGATCTGAGCGAGGGCGACCTGGACGAAGAGGGCGCGGCACGCTCGTCAGAAGCCTTGTCTGTGCTTACGAAAATGGAGAAGAGGTTCGACAACGATGAAACCATAGGCCTCAAAAGCCGGATCGTGCAGTGTCGCCTCCATGCCGGCCAGGGTCGCCACCGGGAGGCGGAGAAGATTCTCACCTCGGTCAGCTCCGAGCTCGAAAGCCTGGAGGAGCTCCCGGCCGATATGGGGCTGGATTTCGCAAAAACCCTGTTCCGGATGGGCCGGGAAGATCAGGCCAAGAGAATCCTCGGCGATCTGGCCTCACGATTTGATAACGACCCGGATACCTTGCAGAAGATTGAAAACCTCCTGGACGAGCCCGTTGGCTTCCGTCAGAAACTGGAAGCACGGAGTATGAACCGGGATGGCATCAAAGCGTTTGAGGCAGGTGATCTTGACGCTGCGGTGGAAGCCTTCAACAAAGCCCTGGCAATCGTTCCGGACCATGCCGCCCTGAACCTCAACCTGGTTCAGGTGTTGATGAAGCAATATGACCAGAACCCGGAACCTGCGTTGCTGGCTTCATGCCAACAGCGCCTGGATCGTTTGAGCAAGCTGCCAGAGCAGCATCGTCAGCACCGTCGATATCTGGCCCTCACCCGAAAACTGAAAGGACTGACCGCATGACCGACCCAAACATCGACTTTTCGATGGTGCTGGCCTCTGCCGTGCACGACATGAAAAATTCCCTCGGTATGTTACTGAACAGCCTCGACGAACTTCGTGGTGAACATGAGCAATCCCTCGCCGGCTCCGACAAATTCAACATGCTCCAGTACGAAGCCGAGCGTATGCATAACGATCTGGTCCAATTGCTGGGCATCTACCGCCTGGGAGAAAACAATCTCTCCGCGCACATTGATGAGCATTTTGTGCCGGATTTTCTGGAAGAGCACCTGGCCAGACACATCCCTTTGTTGCAAGGACTCGGTCTCAAGTACTCAATTGCTGCGGATGACATCAATGGGTTCTTCGATGAGGACCTTTTGACCGGCGTGCTCAACAACACCATCAACAACGCTATCCGCTATACCAAAAGCCAGATTCGACTTATTGCGCGTGAAGAAGATGGCTATCTGGTGTTGGGGGTTGAAGATGATGGCCAGGGCTACCCGGAGAGCATGCAACATACCGGCACCCTGAGCTTCAAGTCTCTGGACTTCAATAGTGGCAGTACCAGCCTCGGGCTGTTCTTCGCCTCGTCTGTAGCCAAACTGCACACCGAAGGCGAACGCACCGGCTCCATCAAGCTACACAACGGCGGCAGTCTGGGCGGTGGTGTATTCGAAATCTGGCTACCCTGAAGCAAAAATCAAATGGGTGTCTCAAAAACGACACCCGGGCCCGCCTACCCACTGTATATTTTCTGAGCTGCACTTATAGTGCCCCAAGTCTTTCGGACCGATTCATCAAGGTGTAACAACGTCTGTCACTTCCAGGGAGGAGCGCTCTCATGCCGCGAGGGCACGCACTGATCATCGAAGACTCGTCAACCGCCCGTATTCTGCTGTCCCGGCTCCTTGAACGCGCTGATATCTCAACCAAAGGGGTCGCCACCGCGGAGCAGGCCTTTCCCCTGCTTCAACAGGAACATTTCGACCTGATCTTCCTGGATCACCTGCTGCCCGGTATGAATGGCTTTCAGACGCTGGAGAGGCTCAAGCAGCAGCCAGAAACCAGGGACATCCCGGTATTCATGTACACCTCCCAGAATGCCGAGCGTTACCTGCAGGAAGCCAGAGCGCTCGGCGCTGCCGGCGTTATCCGCAAGCAGGTGGACCGGGACCAGTTGATGAGAACGCTCGATATCATTCTCTCCAACGTCCCTGATCAGGAACAGAGTGAAGCCATCCGCCTTGCCGTTGAGGAAGGAGGACATCATGCGGTGGAAGGAACGGAACAGAACTCGCGGGGGATGACGGGGCGCCTGTCCACCCTGGAGATCGCCTACGAAGAACTCGAGGAAGAAATTCGAGAACTACGAACTGCGTTTACCGAGTTGCAGCTCCAACAGACCGAGAAGGTCGATCAGCAACGCCGACAGATGCGCTGGCTGGCCAGTTTTTCCGTTATCGGCCTTATGGTACTGGTTTGGCTTGTTACATGGCAGGGAGGGGTTCTGGATGACTATATAGCGCGCACCGACGAACAATTCAGTTTGCTGCACGGCATTGTTGGCGGTGTTATAGAGTTAATCGGTCGTTAATAAAAATTTGGGAAGACAAATAAAAAAGCCCCAACATCAAGGATGCTGGGGCTTGTTTATTTAGGCGCCTGACGATGACCTACATTGCTCGCGCTGGCGCGCTCGGCCCTTCGGGCCCGCCGTCGCTTTGCTCCCGCGTCCTGCGCTTGCCGTTGGCAAGCTTGTCACATGGGGGCCGTTGTAGTGCACAGCAGGGCCTCGATCCAAAATAAAAAGCCCCAACATCAAAGATGCTGGGGCTTGTTTATTTAGGAGCCTGACGATGACCTACTCTCACATGGGCAACGCCACACTACCATCGGCGCAGGTCTGTTTCACTTCTGAGTTCGGGATGGGATCAGGTGGTTCCAG
>JAJUKC010000117.1 GCA_029264995.1 Marinobacter sp.
CGTCTGTGGCTTCGGAGAGCGCCAGGCAGTTGGCGTCGTTGGTCAGGGTTACGGGCCGTTGCAGTAATTCTTGCAGGTGTTGCTGCATGGGTTGGCCGTTCAGCCAGGTGGAGTTGGCGTTTTTGATACGGCCGGTTTTGCCCGAAATGCTGCCGGGTATGCCTACCCCCACGGGTATGCCGGTGGTGCGCGCGTGGGCTTCGGCCTGTTTTACCAGGGCGTGGATGGTTTGCAGGGTGGCTTGATAGTTGCCAACGCTGGTCGGTACGCGTTGGCGAAAATGCTCCTGGCTATGCCGGTCCATCAGGATGACTTCGGTTTTGGTGCCACCCAGATCAATGCCTATCAGCCAGTTACTTCCCATGCCGCACTCTTTTTCAACAGTTTCCCAGAAAATACGGTGTTATGAGCAGAAAGGGAACCCGGTATTTTTATGCGTTTTCTTTCTGACAAAAGCGTGGGTTATTCATACAGCTATTAACCATTATCGAAAATCCCTGTTTGCCTTGATATTCGTCAGTGCTTATCATCCCGCACCCTTTAACGCACCAAATCAGGGCATGAACAGGCAGTATGGGACGCAGGAACGAACAACTCCGCTGGCAGTTGGCCAAAGGCCTGGTTCAGGCGCTGCACCTGGAGCGCCTGGCGAGCAAGTACAGCCGTACCACGGTGATGGCGGTGTTTAACCTGGTTAATGGCGGGTTCAGTATCGCTTTAGTGTCGTTTGTGGCACTGGTTACGCAGGAGGCTTTCATTTTCCCCTCCCTCGGTGCCACCGCTTTTATTCTGTTCTATGTGCCCATGGCGCAACCGGCGTCCCCCAGAAACACACTCTGCGGTCACCTGATCGGCGCTCTCATGGGCTTACTTGCTCTGTATGTTTTCGGGCTGCAGGGGCAGGCGTCGGCATTCATGACGGGTGTTGATCTGCCCCGGGTGGGTGCGGCGGCATTATCGCTGGGGCTTACCAGCTGTCTGATGGTGGTGTTTCGGGTGGCTCACCCTCCGGCCGGTGCCACCGCACTGATCGTTTCCCTGGGCCTGATGCCCAACCCCGCGCAGTTGCCAGTGCTCATGGCGGGGGTGGCGTTGCTGTTGGCCCATGCCTTTGTGATGAACCGGCTGGCAGGTATTCCTTACCCGCTCTGGTCGGCCAGCACGGGTTCCGCTCCCATTCGGCAGCAGGCCCCAGCGGCCGATTGAGACTTACTTCTTCACCCATTTGCCGTTGATCAACACAAACTGGCCTGAGGGCGTTTTTTCAATGGCTTTCTGACCGGCCACGGTTTCAACCTGTGTCACCGGAATGTCGTGTTTTTCGGCGATACGGGTATATTCGTCCCGGCGAGCCTGGTTAATGGCTTTCACCACGGCCTGGGCATCGCCCTCTGCGCGCACTACATCCAGGTAGCCGGTTGGCGTTTCCCCAACCAGGCCCTGCTGTTTGACGGTGTCCAGTTTCTGTTTCGCTTCTTCCAGCCCCATGGCCAGCGCCGGTATTGCTATGGCGAGTGCCAATACAAAGGCGCCCAGTTGTATCAGTCGTTTCATATTCAACCCCTTGGTCAGCCGTTAGCATTGTCCGGTGTTGCTCAGAACAGCCCCTGTTCGCTGAACAGCTCGTCCACTTCTTTGTCCACCTTCACGTAGATTTCATGCTGGATCTTTACGTTCAGGTTTACGGTAATCGGTTCTTTTGGTGCCGCCATCTGCACAGTGGGTGTGCACGCAAATAGCGCCAGCGGCAACATTAAAACCAGGAATGTTCTGGCCGCCAGTGGCCGGCACCAACGCCATAGGTTTGTCATGGCACTGCCTCCTGCCCGGATTGTTGTAGCCGTTCCCGAACCCTTTCGGTCACGGCTTCGTTCACTCTGCCACTCAGCTGAAGGCTGGTTAACAGGGCGGGGATATCCTCTTCAAGATTGATGTTGAGCACAACCGGCTGCCCGCCACGAAGATCCGGATTTTCACCTTCCAGCCTCAGGCCGAGTGCCAGCTTGCCCTCTTCATCGTAGTCTATCGTGCTCTCCAGCACCGAATAGTGAAAGTTTTGCAAAGCTTGCACCACCAGCTCCATGGCATCGCTGCTGCCCAGCATGGCCTGCAGGCGTTCTGCCGGCATGATAAGTTTGCCACCAGGCGATACCGTCCTTAGTGCGCCCTGGTCTACTCGCACACCAGCGTCGGTCACCGCGACCGGAATCCTGCCCGTTAATGAGCCAGTGCCGGAGAAGCCCTCTGCCGGATACACCTGCAGCAGTCGTTCCAGAGAAAGATCATAGACATCAACGGGAACATGCCAGGGCCGATTCGAGAGATCCACAGTGCGCGGCGCTACGCGAAGCCGGCCACCCAGAAACTCGGCCGTTGCCTGCTGAACGGCAAGCTGCCCCCTGAGCGGCGCAGCCAGGTTGGCTTCGTAATCCGCCAGGAGCTGAATCGGCCCAATGCCGATTCCGGAGTCGATTTCGCCTATCCGGATGTCTCGCAGGGCGGCGGTTAATCTGTCCGCTTCCAGGGCAAACATCAGGCGTCCGTTCAGGTTGGTGACCGCCGTGCGGTCTATTACCCCGGAAACGTCAGAAAGGTCTAGCCAGGCATCCGCCGTCAGCGGTTCATTGGACTCCACCCCGAGATTTGCCTGAAGTGTTAGTTCACCGCTGTCCAGGGAGAGCAATTCCGGCCAGTGCAAGAGGGCGGCCGCAAGCGCCTCTCCTGCGTTCTGCGCAGCCATGCCCGCGCGGATGTCGGCAGTGAAGTTGCTCGCCGACCGGTTACGCAAGACGAGATTGGCTGTCAGGCCGGAGCTGGCATTCAACTTCCCTTCGAGTTCCAGATCTGCCAGCGTTCCGCTCACCTCTCCGTCAAACCACCAGCGTTGGGGCTTCAGGCTCGGGTGGCGGATTTCCGCTACGTCGATGCGCACATTTCCGGAGATGCGGGTGCGTTCCGGCATAGCACCGGGGGCGCCAAGATCAACGGCTACCTCGGTATCCGAGAGATCCAGCTGAACATCTATTAACTCTGCGGGGGTGTTTCCGGATTGCCGGGCAATGCGGGCTATTGTCAGCCGGGAACCCGGGCGGAAGGTAACGTCAACCTGCTCATTACTTGCCTCAACGGAATTGACGATATCTGCGTGAATGCCCGTCGCTTTCCAGCCTGCTATTTCGTAATCGGGCAAGGCTAAGTCCATCCGGCCTTGCTGGAGAGTGAACGTCCATGGGGTGGCGTTTGCGGGCAAGCCGAAAGTCAGCAGCGATAAAACACCTGTCAGCCCCATCAAACAACGCCAAAGACTCAACCATCGTGTGCTGGCTTGGTGATATGATCTTCGTCCATCGTGATAAACATCCCGACAACGCAAGGGTCGCGTGATGAATTGCCTCAGAATAACCAACCTTGTTCTGCTCTCCCTGTTTCTGATTGCCCCATCCATCTCCGTGGGTGGATGGCTGAACCCTCACTATGAGGTCTATCCCGAGTGCACAGAGCCTGCCAAAGTAAATAGTCTCGACCTCCTGAAGCTAACCAAGGGAGGACAGCTGTTTATTGCCCTCGCCACTCCCGAGCTTGATGCAACAGAATCCATTCTCGCCCGCCGCCACGGTTTCCGGGGGGTCATATTTGACCGTGACCTTTTCAATGATGAGCGCCCAATGCCCGCGGGGCAAATTCTCTTCACCGGAACAGTGGTTCGGCGCGACAGTAGTGTATTTGAGAGGGTCCTGGGCGGCTCTCCGGGAGATAGCTTCTATTATGTTGTGGAGCTGGCCTCAGGCCAGTACTTGCTCCACCCCGAATCCTTTGATGATTCAGGCTTACAGGTCTGCGATGAGCTACAGAGAGATATGGATTAGGGTTTAGAGGTCTGCCAGAATAAGGCAGTTTGATGAATTTCATGCCTTGTCGAAAGAGGCTATAGATATCAAGAATTGCGTTTTTGGAGGAGTGGGACAATGCGAATACAGGAACTGATAGACGAGGCTAACGCCCTTCCTGTTGATGAACGCGCACTTATGATCGAGTCTCTTCTGAAAAGTCTCAACCCCATAGAGTCAGACGTCGACGAGAAATGGGCTAACGTAGCTGAGAAGCGGTTAGCAGAATTGGATTCAGGGGCAGTCGAGGCTATTCCAGGTGAAGAAGTTTTCAACAAAATCAGGAGCCGGCTCGGAAAGTAATGGAATACAGTTTTCACCCCGCAGCGGAAGCGGAGTTCAACGATGCAATTGACTATTACGAATCCATACAACCCGGTCTCGGCATAGAGTTGGCGGATGAAGCTCTACTTGCGATAGGCAGGGCAGTCAAATATCCGAAAGCCTGGAGCTTCATTCGAGAACCTGTAAGACGCTCACTCGTCAAACGTTTTCCATATGGCATACTTTATGTTGAAAAAACAGTGGGATTTATATTCTTGCAGTCATGAATCTACATTGAGAACCTGACTACTGGATCCGCCGGCAATAGGTTCAACCAGTTCGTAGAAGCAAGGCCCCGCCATCTTTATTTGATCCCACCAATCGCATCCGGGAGCCTGCTCCTGAATTGGGATCGTGGTAGAATTAGTGCCCTAAATTGCCTTGATCTCAGGATTTCATGACGTCTCAACAACTCATCCAACGTCCGTCCCGCAGGTTCTGCGTCGCCCCCATGATGGATTGGATCTACGGATAAGATTTTACTATCTAATTCATATAATTAAAAAACACACCGGGGCTCATGGAGCACTATAGGAGCACCGGCAATAAACCTGCCCTCCCCCTTCCCGCTCGGTTTAACAGTGTTTTACAC
>JAJUKC010000122.1 GCA_029264995.1 Marinobacter sp.
CGCCGGCACCGTCGGTGCCCTGCTGCCGCCGTCCATCATCATGATCCTTTACGGCATCATCGCGCAGCAATCGATCAGCAAGCTGTTTCTGGGCGGGATCGCCGCCGGCCTGATTACCGTGGCGGGTTACATCGCGGTGGTGATGATACGGGTGAAGCTGGATCCGTCGCTGGCGCCGCGTACCGATTCGCGCGTGTCACTGAAAGAGAAAGTGGCGGCGCTGTGGGATATCTGGCCGATCCTGCTGATCATGATGGGCATCTTCGGCGGCATGTTCGCCGGATTGTTCACGCCCACGGAGGCCGGTGCGGTAGGCGCCGCGCTGTCCTGTATCGTGGCGCTGTGCAAACGCACCCTGACCTGGAGCCGGTTTCGCGCGGCGATACAAGAAACCCTGCTGACCACCGGCACCCTGCTGATCATCGCCATGGGCGCCAGTTTGCTGACGCGCTTCTTGTCCTTATCCGGCGCCGGTGATTACCTGTCCTCGCTGGTACTGAACGCCGGCGCCGATACCGTGGCGATCCTGCTGATCATCGTCTGCGTTTATCTGTTGCTGGGCATGTTTCTGGAACCCATCGGCGCCATGCTGCTGACCCTGCCCATCGTCCTGCCGATCATCGACAGCGCCGGCCTCAGCCTGATCTGGTTCGGTGTGGTACTGACCAAACTGCTGGAAGTGGGCATGGTGACACCGCCGGTGGGCATGAATATCTTCGTGATAAAGAGCGTGGTCGGTGACCTGGTATCCACCAGCGCCATCTTCAAGGGCGTGTTCTGGTTCCTGATGATGGACGCCCTGGTGCTGTTGCTGTTGATGGGCGTGCCGGATCTGATTCTGTTCCTGCCTGAAAGGTTTGGTTGAGCGGTATTGCCCGCAGTCCAATGAGGTCTATTTTGGCTATTATGGTATCTATTTATGCTTGTTTTGGTCATAATTAGACATCCTGGTGTCTGTTTTGGTGTGAGATGACCTCTCTTCTTGATGACATTGATGTGCAGCGAGCGTTTGCTGCTCATCTGCGGCGTTTGCGCAAGCAGGCCAGGCTGTCCCGTGATGCCCTGGCCGAGCGTAGTGGGGTGCCGGCATCCACCATCAAGAAGTTTGAACTCACCGGACAGATCTCGTTCCGGCAACTGTTGCTTCTCTGGCAGAGCCTGGATGATCTGCGCCGTCTGTATGCGTTAACCCGTCATTCCCCTGGGGAAGCTGAGATGCCCTCCAGCATTGATGAAGTATTGAACAGTGAGCTTTAAGCCAGTTCGCAAGCTGACGGTAACGCGTACGTTGCAACTCCTGTCCCCCGATGCACCTGATCGCTGTTACACGGTTGCACAAACCGGGGATGAGGCCTGGCTGGTCAGATTTACATCGCGCAACCTGCCGTTGGGCCATGAGGAAGGACTTTGTGAAGCCGCTTATCTGCATCTGGCCGGAAAACTGGGGCCGCAGCCGCAGTGGCGGCTGTTCGATCCACCGAACCAGAGCGGAGCCTGCGGCTGGCTTGGGATGAAACGGTTTGACTGGGTGAGTCACCCGCAAAAGGCGGGCCATATTCAACCAGTTCACCTGCAATCAGGATGATCACAGTAAGAACTGGGCTTTTCTCAAGACGATGCTGGCGAGTGGGCGCTGGCGTCTTTCTATGACGTGACCTTCAGCCCTCATCCATTCCAGGAGCACGCCACCGCCTATGCCGGTTATGGATGTGCGGGGCGATAGTTCTCAGGCAACCGATGCAAGGGGGCTCATACGCCTTCGTTATGGCGGGTAACCGAGGGCCATATTGGCACTATGACTTCCCGGGTTTAGACTGTTCCTGGTTCCCCTTGATGCCCTGAGAAATATCTAATTATGGCAACCACTTACGCCAAAATTAATCCGGATATCCTGGGCTGGGCTCGCGAACGGGCCCAGCTCAGCATATCCGTGTTGGCCGGCAAGCTCGGGGTAAACGAGAAGAAAGTAGAGGCCTGGGAAAGTGGGGAAAAGCGACTCACCTTCCGTCAGGCTCAGCAGTATGCGGCCAAGACCCACGTCCCGTTTGGATATTTGTACCTGAAGCGTCCGCCGGTTGAAGAGCTCCCGCTGCCAGACCTTCGAACGGTTGGTAGTCAAAGGCCGGTCAGGCCTTCCGCGGAACTGATCGAAATGGTGCGAATCGTCTTGCGCCGACAGGAGTGGTACGCGGAATACCTCCGGGATCAAGGGGCGGAGCGGAACGAGCGGGTTGGCCATTTCACGACCCAGTCCGGGGTGCGGGCTGTGGTTGAGGACATGCGGGGGGCCTTGCAGGTACCGCCGCTCCAGACTCGGGGCACTTGGGAAGACTATCTCAGGCTACTGGTCCAGAGGATTGAGGAGGCCGGTGTCCTCGTTATGCGAGAAAGTTTCGTTGGCCATCATACGCGACCATTGTCCGTACAAGAGTTCCGGGGGTTTGCGATCGCCGATCCCCTGGCCCCGGTGATTTTCATCAACCAGGCCGACGCACCCAAAGCCCGGCTGTTTACCCTCATCCACGAACTGGCCCATGTCTGGATCGGCCAGACCGGCATATCCGACGCCAGCCCTGCTGCTGAGCGCCGCGAAGAGGTATTCTGCAACGCCGTGGCGGCGGAATTTCTAGTGCCGGCGGAAGAGTTCGAGCGGCAATGGCGGGATCTGGATAACTGGCGCGAAAACCTACCTGACCTCGAGGCGCACTTCCGCGTCAGCACCTGGGTGTTGGCACGTCGCGCCCTGACGCTGAACAAGATCAGTGCCGATGAGTATCATCGCTATGTTCGAGAACTCCAGGAGGAGTACCGAAACAGGGAAAAAGAAAGTATCCCGATAAGTTACTACCAGGGGCGGAAGGGTAAGATCAGCCAGACTTTCTCCAAGGCTCTGTTGAGCGAGGCCTTGAGCGGTCGGGTGCTGCTGCGTGATGCCGCACGGCTATTGGGTTTGAAGCCCTCTCAATTAGCGAAGTATGCGAGGGAATTGGGGGTTTAATGTATCTGCTGGATGCGAATACCTATATTCAGGCCAAGAACCTGCATTACCAAATGAGCTTCTGTCCGGCGTATTGGCATTGGTTGGACGAGCAATTTGAAGCCGGCCAGTTAGCCAGTATCAGCTCGGTCTACCACGAGTTGACTGTGCAGAACGATGAATTAACTGAGTGGGTAAAGATGAGAAAGGCGCACTTTCTGCCTGTCTCTTCGGAAGACATCCAGGATCAGTTCGGGAGTGTTGCGGAATACGTCTCTGGTCTGGAGGATAAAAAGGCGGAGCATATCGCGGACTTTCTGGGAAATGCTGACCCTTGGTTGGTGGCAACCGCTTGTGCCAGGGACGCCACGGTGGTTACTCACGAGGCGCCTGTTCCGGACAACAGCAGCAAAGTAAAGATTCCCAATGTGTGCCGCGCATTCGATGTCCCCTACATCACTACCTATGAACTCTTGAATACGCTCGATGCTCAGTTCGTTCTAGGTAGGAGTTCCTAGCCGGTCAGGTGCCTGCGGACTTTACTCAATATTCTGGATCTGCTCCCGCATCTGCTCGATCAGAACCTTGAGCTCGACGGCGGCGGCGGTGGTTTCGGCGTCGATGGACTTTGACGCCAGGGTGTTGGCTTCGCGGTTGAGTTCCTGCATCAGGAAATCCAGACGGCGGCCCGCCTGGCCACCCTTCTCCACCACCCGGCGGACTTCCTTCACATGGGCCTCCAGGCGATCCAGTTCCTCGTCCACATCCATTTTCTGGGCGGCCAGCACCACTTCCTGTTCCAGACGGTCGTTGTCAGCGGTTTCCAGCACGTCCTCGACCCGCTGCCGCAGCCGTTCGCGCAGGTGGTCGCGAATGCGGGGCAGGGCGGCGCGGACGATGACGACTTGCTCGCCGATCAGGGTCAGGCGGTCCAGCACCAGTTTGGCCAATTGTTCCCCCTCCCGTTCGCGCGTGGCCAACAGGCTGTCCAGTGCTTCGTCGAGCAGCTCCACTGCTTTGTTTTGCAGGGCTTCCGGGTCCACCCGGGTGGTTTTCAGCACACCTGGGAAGCGCAGCACTTCCAAGGGGTCGATCTGCCCGGGGTGCATCACCAGATCGCCCACCCGGCGAGCTGCTTCGGAGATCCGTTTCACCAGCGCTTCGTTGAGCTCCAGATTGGGATCCGCTTCGTCTTCCTGATAGCGCAGGGTCAAATCCAGCTTGCCTCGGGCCAGGCGGCTGCGGCAGCGCTCACGGACGATGCCCTCCAGTGTCCGTACGGCTTCGGGCAGGCGTGGGGAGATTTCCAGGTAGCGGTGGTTCACCGAGCGGATTTCCCAGGCGAGGTCGACGCCGTCGAGGTGCCCGTCGGTACGGGCGAAAGCGGTCATGCTGCGGATCATTACGGGGTCCTCGGCCATTGC
>JAJUKC010000041.1 GCA_029264995.1 Marinobacter sp.
GTTCAAGTTCACTTCCGCCCTGAACAAAGCCACCCCGCTGATGTACAACGCCCTGGCTTCCGGCGAAATGCTGCCGAAAGTAGAGCTCAAGTGGTACCGCACTTCCGTAGAAGGCAAGCAGGAGCACTTCTTCTCCACCATTCTGGAAGATGCCACCATCATCAACATCGATTGCAACATGCCCCACTGTCAGGACGCTGCCAACGCGGACTTCACGCAGCTGGTTACCGTGTCTCTGTCCTACCGTAAAGTCACTTGGGAGCACACGGTTGCAGGCACCTCTGGTGCTGACGACTGGCGTTCACCGATCGAGGCATAATTTACCCAGGCCTCAGCGTTATAATGCCCCGGCGTTCGCGAGATCGCCGGGGCATTAGCTTTAGAACTTCAAGGAATGAAGAACATGAGCGACACTATCACTGAGAATGATGTCGATATAATTCAGGCAATCATCAGCGCATTCTACGGACAGGCTAATGCCCGCCTCTTTACATCATCTTCGATTACGGATGAGACAATCATAAGGGTGGTTGAATTACTTGCGGAAATGGAAGACTGCAGCACATGGATTGATGCCGTTCCAAACCCTCAGGATCTCCTTTGGCCAGCAAATAAGCTTAGAAAATGGGCGTTACGTGTTATCAGAAAGTCAGGGGAGCCCTTTCTCCTGGGCAACGTACGCATTAACATGATGTGCAAGCGTTTTCGCGCGGTTCAATTCAAGCCTCCTATTCTCGACTCTTTGAACTGAACAGGGATCCGTTTGATGCAGAAAACTATCGCTTTAGGGTTTGTGTTGGTCAGCCTGCTCTCTGGTTGTGCTACTACTGGCCAGACACCCATTGAGTTTCACACCTCCAATCACCTGACTTTTGAACTCGGTAGTGGTCGATTTAATACGATTGATGTGCAACCTTTTGAAACCCAGCTTTGGCTTGGTTCCGCAATGGTTGGTTCGTTGATGACCATGGAAACCAGTCCAGATTTTGATACCGCCGTCGACGAGGTCAGGCAAGGATTTAATGAAGCTCAAAGATCCTCCGGCAAGGTCGTTCAGCTGGATTTGGGTAACAGCGCCTACGGCTTCTCAGTCGCAGTCAATGGATACACCACTGCATTTATCGCCACCTCAAAACATCCAACTTCGTGGATTACCATCAGTACTCAGGATGACATTTTCGAAGAAGTTCTGTCTTCATTGTCTGTTAGCAAAACACGCGAATGATTTACCCTGTTTATGTTTGTTTAGGCGATGAAACAACTGCCCATGGTGCAGAGATACCAGATATCCCCGGATGTTTTGCTGCATCTGATGAGTGGGATGACCTACCGGCTCATATGCTTGATGCCTTTCGTTTGAGCATGGAGGGTACAGCAGAAGAGCCACCTGCACCCTCCACCATATCCTCACTTGAGGCGCGCTACGATTTTGAAGGGGGCATTTGGATGCTCTTTAATACAGAATCCGGGGAACTCAGGCCACCCACTTCCGACCACTAGCCGCAAACTCCACGACCAGCTCGAAAACGTTGTCACACTTCTCCTTGAACGCCACTCGGTCGTAGCTCTCCGGCAAGTCCTTATCCAGAACTTCCTCAATCGCAGCCTTTACAGCTCGTTGAGTCTGACCATCCTTCCACCAATCCTGAACCAACACTTTCGGATGGCCTTCCAACAGTCGGATGATCAAATCCTTTGCCGCCAGCTTTACTCTCTGTTCCTCGGCTTTGGTGAGTTTTTCCTTTCTCAACAGGTCGTAGATCTCCAGCTCATCCTCGCTGAGACCTTCACGAATATGCCGTTCTGATTCTTCCCGAATGTTACCAACGTACTGGACCAGATCTTCATAGTACGCATCCGCGGAGGAGCTGCCCGAATTGTACTTGTCGATGATCTCCTGTAACCGCTGGGCAAAATCTGTGCGGGTGTGGTTCTGCTCAAGAAGCTGCTGCAATTTGTCTTCGATAAAAGCACGCAACTCTGCGATCTCAATGTGCTTGTACTCGGCTTTCCTGAAATCTTCTCGAAGCTTGTCGTAGTTGATCTTACTCAGGTCCCAACCCTGGCCTTTTTGGACGATCTCATATTCAGCCCGGTGCTCCTTGATGTTAAACGCCTCGGCGTTGTCCACCACTACACTCTCGTCCAGCAGCTCCGAGATCTTTTGACTGACTTCATCAATATCAGCCTGCTCCACCAGCGCATCCACCACGCCACGGAGGTACTGGATTGCCGCAATCCGCTGATTATCATGCTGCTGGAAGATTTCCGGCTTGCATGCCTCATACAGCGCCGTCACAGTGTTTTCGTACACGTTAAACTGCTTGCGCCAGTCTTCGTTGCTCAGAAGGGTATCGGCTGCCTGGTTAAAGAAACCGATATTCTTGAAGGTATCCTGCTTCTCAAACACTGAATTCAGCTCGATATCCCGCTCCCGGCAGAACTCGAGTGTTTGGCCAACGGCATCATCGAGTAGTTCAAAGAGCTCAGACTTTTCCTGAACCGGCTGCTCCTCGCCATCCGCGCCCTGCGCGTAATCTTTCAGTGCCTTGCGCATGTTGCGGAACACGTTGTAGTAATCAACGATTTCGCCGTTTTTCTTCTCGACCAGATCACCGCTGTGGCCTTTGACGCGATAGGAAGCCACCCGGTTAGCCCGGGCAATGGTCTGCATCAGAGTGTGGCCCTTCATGGGCTTGTCGAGATAAAGCGTGGATACGGTGGGCGCATCAAACCCGGTCAACCACATGGCACAGACGAACACCAACTGCAGGGGATGCTCCGGGTCTTTGAAGTTGTATTCCACGTCGTGCATGTGCTCATCAAGCTGCTCCAGACGCTTGATATGAGGTTTTATATCCAGGCCCTGTTTCTCGAACTTTTCCTCGTCCGCTTTCGGATCACTGATCACTACGGCCATTTCGACCGTTTTCATGTAATCCCGGATCTTCTTGTAGCGGGCCCTCTCAACCTCGTTGGTCGACTCTTTGATCAGCTTCAGCAGGCGTTTCTGTTCGTCTTTCCAGTGCTGCTGCACTTTGTCGTACATGCGCACGGCGGTGAACTTGTCCAGCGTGATGACCATGCCCTTACCGAGATAACCACGGCGGGGAAAGTGATACACGATGTCCCGGGCAATGGTGTCCAGGCGGTCGTCCCGCTTGATCACTTCCAGTTCACGGGCGTACTTTTTCTCCAGTTTTTCCTGCTGGGCGTCATCGAGATCTTCGTCTTCGAGCAATTCGTAGAATTCATCACCCAGATCGTCGTTCTGGATCAGTACCTTTGGCACCCGTTTCTCATAAAACAATGGCACCGTGGCGTTATCTTCCATCGCCTGCTGGAAGTTGTACTCAGACACGTAATCGCCAAACCAGCTGTTGGTCTTGCGGTCACGCCCCAACAGTGGTGTGCCAGTAAAGGCCAGGAAGTGCGCACCTTTCAGACCTGCCCGCATGTTTTCCGCCAGGTTCTTGTACTGGGTGCGGTGGGCCTCATCCACCATCACAATGATTTCCCGGTTTTCCTTTTCCAGGTCAAACAACCGGGGGTACTTCCGCCCCTTGTCGTACCGGAATTTCTGGATCAGGGTGAAGACCACCTTTTTGTTCTGACCCAGGAACTTGCGCATTTCCTCGGCATTGGCCGGTTGCGCTGCATCTTCTTTGCGAACCGTCTCCGTATTGAGGAAGTTCCGGTAGATCTGCCCGTCCAGATCCTGTCGATCAGTCACCACCACAAAGCTGAAATTACCCGTCGCTTTCCGGAAAATCTTGCGGGCGTAGAAAATCATTGAAAAGCTTTTACCCGAGCCCTGGGTATGCCAGAACACCCCGAGCTTGCCGTCGTATTCGCTGCGTTTACGGAAACGCTCATAGGCGTTGTTCACACCCAGGAATTGGTGGTTCTGAGCAATGATCTTGGTTTCGCCTTTGTGGAAGAGGATAAAGTTTTCGACGTAATCCAGCAGGCGGGACTTTTCGCACAAACCGTCCGCGACGTGCTCCAGGCTGGTGGCCTGCTCGGTAATCTCCTTACGGTTTACCGCCTCCTTCTCACTCTCCACCCGGAACCAGTTAAAGAAGTGTTCCCAGCCGGCTGTGAAGCTGCCCACCCGGGTTTCCAGGGCATTAGATAGCACACAGAATGCATTACAGTGGAACAATTGGGGAATGTCGTGGCGGTAACTGCGCAGGTTGTCTTCGAAGGCATTGCGCAGCCGCACATTGGAGTTCTTCAGCTCGATAAAGACCAGGGGTAGCCCGTTAACATATAAAATGACATCCGGGCGACGGTAGGCAGCTTTGGGAGCCTGGCCCACGGACTTAATCCACAATTGAGACACCGCCAGCCAGCGGTTCTGCTTCGGGTCATCAAAATGGACCAGCCGCACTTTCTCGTGCTGTTTGATGCCGCGCTCATCATCAAACTGCACCGGCACGCCATCCCGGATCAGGTCATACAGTTCCCGGTTGGCAGCAATCGGAGACATGGCCGCGCGCCGGTTCATCACCCGCTCAATAGCTTCGTCGATCTTGCTTTCAGGGATGTCGGGATTCAATTCCAGGCAGGCGGTTTTTAACTCGACCGGGAAAATCACATCCCGCTTATCGGCACGGTGAGAGCCATCGTTCAGTTCTTCCGGTTTTGCGGTATAGCAATCCAGTACATTAAAACCATGAATGTGCTGAAGGCGCTGCAAAAGCGCCTGCTCGATATTGTCTTCCGAAATAAAACTAGCCATCGGCCTGCCGACTCCATGGACCGGGTGGGTATTCTCCGGAGTTCTGCCGCTCCGTTAGTGGGCACCGCCTGCATTGCCCTGATTGAGTGGCTTGTTGGCGGCCTCCGCCTGCAAACGCTCAACCAACCAGACCTTGATGATAGATTGGCGGGTAACGCCAATACGCGCGGCCTCCCGATCCAGAGACTCTACGACCCAGGCCGGAAAATCAACATTGATTCGCTTTTGTTCCTGATTCACGCGCCGTGCAGAAGACAGATCAAGATCCTCAACAACGTCCTGCTGGGCTTCATCAAACTTCTTGTCGAAATCTTTAGCTTTCATAAAGCTCAACCTCTTTCTCCACAAAATCAATGCCGTGCTTGTCCAGATTGGCCTGGCTTTTGGTTCCGTCAAATTCAAACACGTCCATGAGTACAAATTATTCCTTTTTTACTCAATCGGCAAGAGAGTACTACAAGACCTTCACCGGCATCTCTCGTTTGGCTTCCAGATAGGGCGCCATCACATTGGCAACCCGGCAGACTCTGGCGTATTCCATCAGTTTGCCAGGACGAAAGGTTTTGCGAGTGCGATAAAGCTCCAGTGCCTCCAGCACCACATCCATGCCGATACGATTCCGGAACTTGAAGCAGTCCGCCAGGGTTTTCTCCGGGCTGTAGACATTCAGGGTGATTCCATCCACATCCACCTGTTCAATGCCTTCGCTAAAGGCCCGCCCGGAGAACCGGTATCCTGCCACCGGCGGATAGTCCAGTACCGGCAGGCGGGCATCTCGCTCTACCGCCAGGTGCACCTGGTGGGGAATCTGCGTGGTGATGCAGTGCCAGTCCAGCGCGGAAATCAGGCATAGCACCGCCTGGGGAAAACGGGTAGCGGCGGCCACCAGATCCGGGTTTTCGATGGGCGGCAGATCCGCCAGCCGGTACAGACCACGGCTGACCGACTCAATCAGCCCGTCATCCCGAAGCTGATAGAATTGATACCGGCTATAGCCCCTGGCCAGTGCTTCGCTCAGGCGAAGCTGGCCGCCGTGTTGTCGGAACAGAGTTTGGAGTTGTGCCCGGGAAGATCGGGCAGAGCCGGAGTCAGACAAATCGTCACCACTTATTGACATCTGGTGACAATTTGTCTGAATACCATTGAGGGTTCAAGCGGCGGCTTCGTCGGCGCTGTCTGACGAATCACTCTGCATGGACGGCGGGAACCGGATATCCAGGTTTTCCACGGAAAGTTTGCCCGAGATCAGGCGGGGGAGGAGCTGGTTTTTGGTTTTCTCCAAAACCTCATTTTGCCGGATGATACCGGCTATCTGTTCATCTATGGGCTTTACCAGCTTTTCAAACGCATCAACCAGCTCATCGGGCGGCAAAAGCACCTTAAAACTCCGAAGCTCATCCTTACCTACTGCATTAAAAATCGCACCGTTCCCGATGATATCTTCATTACTGAATGCCGTTGATAAGAGGTAGTAAAGATATGACTGACAACCACGATGGTGACGTACTGCAGCCAAACCTCTGCCAATCACCATAGGCTCCAGAGCGAGATTCAATCGTCCAACAGGCGCTCGCACACTGAACAGCACATCGCCAGCTTTGGCCTCCCTTCCCGTGATCGAGCAATAAACCTCATGTGCAGGGAAACGCTTACCAAAAGTCCCCACACCCTGATGGAATGGCAGACCATCTCTATTCCGATTATAAAACTCAGATTTCGGTGACTGACCCATCACGAATGTAGCGATTTGACCCAAGCTAGATGCTTGCCAATGAACCGGGAGCCCTTTCTTAAACTCCGCCTCCTGCCACCCCGGAAACCGGAACCGCACAAACCACTCGCGGTAGATTTCCTCGGCCATGTTTTCCAGCAGGGCGATGCGGCGTTTGTTGTTTTCGATCAGGTCGTCGTAGGCAGCGACGATGGCGACGATCTTCTTTTGGACATCGAGATCTTCCGGGAATATCAGCGGCACCCGTTTCAGAATCTGGGTATTGAGATTGGGCATCGTCGCACCGATCGCCTGATTCTGAATCCAGCCGATAACCTCGGGCATTGAAAGATAGAGATGCAGATACTCTGGGAGGATTCGCGGATTCTCACCAAGGGAAAGTCGTAAACAGCCAGTGCCACACAACCAACCTTCATTTTCAGGCCGAATGATTGCCTGCCTTCCAATATCACCTCGGCGGCCATAAACAATATCGCCAACTTCCAGCTTATGACGCTTCAAACGCTCCACATGACCTTCAGATACTCGGGCAACTCTGGAGTCATCGATACGCCCATTTTTTATGTCGGCAGGCATCACGACGGGGATGCCGGTATCTGAATAATCACTCTGATGTAGCTGAGAACCGAACGGGCCAGTCTGGATTATTCCGCCACTGTCTTGGCAAACCTCGCCAAGTGTGTTTTCCACGAACTGTGTCATGCTTCACCCGTCAAAGTCTGAAGGTTCAGCCGGATTGTTCTAGAAAGCTCGGCAGCTTCTGCCTCGAGGTGCGCCAACAAATCAGACGAGTCAGATAGCTCTGAGAGAAACTCCTCCTCAGTCTTTCCATCCTCTTCAATCACAACCCCCACATACCGACCCGGATTCAGCGAATAATCCTGCTCTTTCACTTCCTCCGGTGTCGCCAGTTTGCACAGCCCGGTCACATCCTCGTACTCGGCATTCGGGAACCGCTCCTGCAGCCAGTGAATGTGCTGGTAATAAGCCTCCGCACTGCGAACTTCCTTGTGCAGCTCTTCCAGCGCCTCTTTCAGGCGGCGAGCGTTGCGGTCGGTGGTGGTGCGTTTGCCGGCTTGTCTGGCTTCTTCAGTTCTGGCCTTTTCATGCTGGCGTACCACTTTGTCCAGTTGCTTCAGGCCGGTGTGCAGTTGCTGGAAGAAGGGATCAAATTTCGCTCTCAGTGCCTGCTGGGTGCGGTTGGCGGTTTCGATGGCCTCCGGAGTGGTCAGGTGAAGGTCAGCGGCTTGGATGTAGGCATCGCTGGCCTGCTGCAGGGCTTTCAGGCCCTGCCACTGGCTGACCAGTTCACCCACGGCCTGTTTGCCCTGGGTGTCGTCCAGCACGTCCAGCAACTGCTCACTGACCGGCTCCACCTTTTCCCGGTTGGCCAGCAGTTGTTCCATGCCCTTGCGGAAGTAGCTGTCCACCAGCCGGATAAAGTCCGCCCGCTTGCCCTTGTGCAGTTTGCTGATGATGGCGATGTTCTGGACCTGTTCTTCGCTGAATTCCCGATGGGCCCGGTCGATCTGGGTGAAGATGTTGCGGGCATCGATAAACAGGATGCGGTCGTCCTGTTTGTTCTTGTCGAAGAACCAGAGGGTGGCGGGCAGGGTGACCGTGTAGAACATGTTGGACGGCAGGGTGAGCATGCCGTAGATCAGGTTGTTCTCGATCAGGGTCTGGCGAATATCCGCCTCGCTGTGACGGGCATCGGAAGCAGAATTGGCCATAACCAGCGCCGCCCGGCCGCTGTCCGGGGTGTTGTTCTTCAGGGAGGTGGCGAACAGATTGATCCACAGGTAATTGGCGTTGGGAACGGTTTCCTTACCCTTTTCGCTGGCTTTGGCCTTGGTTTTCTTGCGGGGCAGGCCGTAGGTGTTGAAACGGGGATCGTTCTCCACCGAGGCCAGGGGCACGTCGTCCACGTTAAACGGCGGATTGGCCATCACGAAGTCGAACTTGCCGAAGCCGTCAAACGGGTTTTCGGTGTAGCTGTTGGCCTGGCGAATCTCGCCCCGCAGGCCGTTAACCGCCAGGTTCATCTTCGCCAGCTTGACGGTATCCAGGGTCTTTTCCTGGCCATAGACGTAGAGCTGATCTTCTTCGTGGGCTTCGCCCAGTTCGTCCAGCTTCTTGCGGTGTCGCTCTACAAACTGCTGGGACTGCACGAACATCCCGGCCGATCCGCAGGCTGGGTCGTATACCGTGCCATGGTGGGGTTCGATGATTTCCACCATCAGTTTGACTACTGAGGTAGGGGTGAAAAACTCGCCGCCTTTCTGGCCTTCGCTCAGGGCGAATTTGCCCAGGAAGAACTCGTAGATTTTACCGAAAATGTCGCCATTGGCATCCGCCGGGATGTTGGAGAAATTCTTCAGCAATTCCGCCAGCAATGTGTTGCTGGTGCGGGTCAGGGCGAAGTATTCGTCCTTGGGCAGGATGCCATCCAGCTCGGGTTTGTATTCCTCGATGGCTTCCATGGCCTGTTTGATCTTTCGGGCCAGGTCTTCCTGCTCCGGCAGGCCCAGAAGGTAGTGGTAGCGGGCATGGTCCGGGAGGTAGAAACCGCATTTCTGGATGGCGATTTCGGAGATTGGTTTTTCCCGCCGGGTGCCTCTGAGCTCCGCAAACTCCCTGGTGATGTCCGGCTCGGCACGCTTGTACTTGTTGTCGGCGAATTTCAGGAAGATCAGGCCGAGTACCGGCGTGGCGTATTCGCTGGACTTGAGATCGGAGTTGGCCCGAAGGTTATCGGCGGCAGACCAAAGATCGTCTTCAAGCTGTTTGAGCTGTTCGGCATTCATGGTGGAAAGGTGTCTCCTGAAACTGCCACTACACAAAATGTGGAGAGACTCTAAACAACTCTGCCAACACGGGCCATAGCAATTTGTAAATTCGCTGGTTAGTCTATCCGTTCGAGCACGCTACTATTTTTTGACCCAGCCAGAATTCATGCCTCAACTATCCCCAAACTCACATGCCATCGGCACCCTCATGTGCCAGACCACCCGGGACATTCTCTGGGCACCGGCTGAAGGCTGGGTTCAGCAGAAAAACCCGGGCGCCAGGCTGGCATTGCGGGTCGGTTCGGGCCAGGCCACCTACCATCGTTTTGATCCCCGCAAGAAGCAACATATGATCACCTACGGTGCCCGGATGATTGCCGCCAAGCACCAACCGGAAACCGCCCAGGGCTGGTTATCCACCCGGGAAATCCGGAGCCGCGGCTATTTTGAGGGGGAAGTGAGTGTGCTGAACCTGCTGGCGCACACCTGCTGCCACGAGTTTGCCCATTTGTTGCAGCACAGCGCCGGGCAGCGGCATTACGGCTCGGTGCATAACCGGCATTTCTATGAAGCGCTGGATGAATTGCACCACAGCGGTGCCGCAAACGCCACCCGGCTATACCTTGCGGAACAGGCCAGCGGCTGCGGGATCGAGCTATCCACCGCGCCCTTTGAATTTCCGAGTCCCACTGCGGAGCATCGGCACTGGCAGGTGGGGGATTCAGTGGTATTCGGCGACGGCAGACGCGAAATTCAAGGCCAGGTGGTGCGCGTTAACCGCAAGACTTGCACCGTGACTGTCAGCCAGCATGCCCGGATCCTTCGTTACCGGGTGCCGCTGTCGCTGCTTCGGCGGGCTGCTGCGGCCTGACTCAGGCGGGTTCCCGGGCCCCGGTGCGAGCAAGCAGGTCCTGTATCTCCGGAAGGCAGGAGCCACAGTTGGTACCACACTTCAGGTGCTCGCCCAGTGCCTCCGGGCTGGCCATGCCCTGCTCAATGGCTTGGGCAATCTGGTGCTCACCCACGCCAAAACAGCTGCAGATAATCGGCCCCGCCGCCTCGCCTTCCACCGTCCCTGCTGCCAGTAACGACCGGCGTTGTTCCGGCCCCAGCTCACCGCTGCCGAAGCAACTGTCCAGCCAGTCCAGATCCGGCATGGTCTGAGCACAGGGTTCAACCAGTAACACGGCATCCAGTCGATCGCCGCTGAGCCAGACGGCTCGGTAACGCTGCCTGGCGCGGTCCTCCATCACCATTTCCGGTTCCCGGGAAAAACACCCTTGCCCCCAGTCATCCCAGTTCATGTCATGGCCACCGGCGAACCACCAGCTGTGACTGTGGGGCAAGCGCTGGCGGCTCCAGTAGACAAGGGCAGTGGTGTCCAATGAAACATCGCTGGCATCATTCAACATCAGCCTCGCCTGCCAGCAAGTCACCAGGGGCCGGATTGTCGCCACCCCGTGCTTGCCTTCTGGCTGGCCGGAGATGGGGTCCACAACCGGCCGGATCAGGCTGGAGGCCAGGGCAGCAGAGGCAAACCGGCCATTCCAGTGAATGGGCACAAACACTTCACCGGTACGCTGCCCGGTGCTGGCCCGCACCCGACCAACGTAACCGGCACCGCCCTGCCCACGCAGCAACGCCAGCGCGCCTTCCGTCAGGCCAAAGTTGGCAATATCCGCCGGGTGCAGCTCAATAAAGGGCTCGCTGCGATGGGCAAGCAGTCTGGGGGCCACGGCCGTTCGGGTCATGGTGTGCCATTGGTCCCGGATTCGCCCGGTATTCACCACCAGTGGATACCGGGGGCTCGGTTGCTGCCCGGGCGGCAAACTGGACACAGGCACCAACCGGGCCCGGCCATCCGGCGTAGGGAACCTGCCGTGCGAAAACAGCCGGCGGGTTTGCATCCAGGCTCCTGGATTACCATCCGTAACCGGCCACTGCACCGGCGCCAGTTCGTCGTACTCCTTGTCACTGAGCTGAGACAACGCCGAAATATTGAACACACGCTCGCCCCCGTTTCCATAACCGGACAACGCAGCATGTTCACGAAAAATATCGGCTGGGGAACGGTAGTCGAAGGCTTGGGCATGGCCAAGGGCCCAGGCAACATCCCGCATAATCTGCCAATCCGGCCGGACCTTCTCCGGCAGGGATAGAAACCGCCGTTGGCGCGAAATGCGACGCTCCGAATTAGTCACCGTTCCATCTTTCTCGGCCCAGCCGGCAGCCGGCAAGAGAATATCGGCAAACTGCGTGGTATCGGTCTGGGCCACACAGTCCGAGACGATCAGAGTCTGGCAACGGGACAATGCCTGGTGAATCCGTTCACTGCCCGGCAGGCTGACTGCGGGGTTGGTGCCCATCACCCAGAGTACCCGGATCTCTCCCCGATGGACTGCCTCGAACAGGTCCACCGCTTTATGGCCGGGTCCACGGGCCATCTGCTCGCTGTGCCAGAAATCCGAAACCCGGAGCAAAGCGCCCGGGGTGTCATAATCCATATGGGCTGCCAGAGTATTGGCCAGCCCGCCAACTTCACGGCCACCCATGGCATTGGGTTGTCCCGTCAGCGAAAACGGGCTCGCTCCCGGTCGGCCCACCCGGCCGGTAGCCAGATGGCAGTTAATGATGGCGTTGGCCTTGTCCGTGCCAGCAACCGATTGATTAATGCCCTGGGAAAACGCGGTCACTGTCCGTCCGGTGTCCGCAAACCATTGGTAAAAACAGCCCACCTCTTCTACTGCCAGATCGCAGCCCCTGGCCACCGCTTGCACAGAAGGCGCGCAGGATCGGGCGATCGCCAGGGTTTCCTCGAAGCCGTTACAATGCTCTGCAAGGTAGTCCTCCGCCAGGGCTCCGTGATCGTGCAGCCAAACCAGCAGGCCATTGAATAACAGGGTGTCGGTTCCGGGGCGAAGCTGAAGGTGCAGATCGGCCAGATCCGCTGTCGCTGTCTTTCTGGGATCGATGACCACCACTCTCCGTCCCTGACGGCGCGCTGCACTCATTCGCTGGTACAGTACCGGGTGGGCCCAGGCGGCGTTGCTGCCCGCGAGCACCAGCAGGTCCGCCAGCTCAAGATCCTCGTAGCAACCGGGAACACAGTCCTCGCCAAAAGCACGCTTATGTGCCGCAACGGCCGAGGACATGCACAGTCTGGAATTGGTATCCACATGCGGTGTGCCGATAAACCCCTTGGCCAGCTTGTTGGCGATGTAATAATCCTCCGTGAGTAGCTGCCCGGAGAGATAGAAGGCCACGGACTCCGCGCCATGCTCCCGCACCGAGTCGGAAATGGCCCCGGCGACCCGGTCAATGGCTTCCTCCCATGTCACCTCATAGCCTGCAACCTTTGGCACCAGCAACCGGTTGGCATCCTCCAGCGTCTCATGCAAGGCAGAACCTTTGACGCAAAGCCGTCCGCCATTGGCCGGGTGCTGATGATCGCCTTCGACATGGCCAGGGGCTGCCAGAACACCGCAGCCAACACCACAGTAAGGGCAGGTGGTGGCTATAGAGTCCGCTGGCGTGTCGTGGTCTTTCATGCTGTTCCTCGCTCTTGAACCAAAAAAGCCCACCACCCGGTTTCCGTTTCCAGAGCCGGGGGGCGGGCTTCGTTGCCTGTGTTGTCTGCCATAAAGGAAAGCAATTAGGGGGCCAGCGCACGATTTGATGTCTCCAAGGGCCTTGAATGGCGCCTGGTGCGCAGGTTGAAGCCAGGCTGCACGGTTAAAAAGATCCCGTGGAAAGCCTCTCGATTGGTGTTCACCTTGGTGCAATTGTTCATTTTCTGCACCAAAACCACCCCGGCACAGAACCGGGCGCCCCTGCCTGAACGACCAGGGATCCCGCAACCTACTGAAATACATGAATAGTTCCAAATGGCACGGCTTGTGCTGAGTAATTAGTGAACCATCACGACATCACAGCTCTCATTTACAGGCATCGGCGCCTGCTCTCCGGCAACGGAGGCAGGCGCTTTTTTTTGCGCGTCTGGAATGAAAGAACCGAGAGGCATCCCGATGAAGACAGTGAACCATTATGTTCGACCTTTACTGACCGCCACCCTGATCGGTCTGAGTTCCCTGGCCCACGCCGAGATTGGCCCGGCGGAGAAACCCGACCTGAAGCTTGGCTTCATCAAGCTCACGGATATGGCCCCGCTGGCGGTTGCCTGGGAACAGGGCTACTTCATGGACGAGGGCCTGTTCGTGGAGCTCGAAGCCCAGGCGAACTGGAAGGTGCTGCTGGACCGGGTCATCACCGGTGAACTGGATGGTGCCCACATGCTGGCCGGCCAACCCCTGGGCGCCTCCATAGGCTATGGCACCCAGGCCGACATCATCACCGCCTTCAGCATGGACCTCAACGGCAACGGCATTACCGTGTCCAACGATGTCTGGGAAGCGATGAAACCGAACCTGGAGATGGAAGGCGAGCGTCTGGCCCACCCGATTTCAGCCAGCGCCCTTAAGCCCGTGGTGGAGCAGACCCGTGCCAATGGCGAGCGCTTCCGCATGGGCATGGTGTTTCCGGTGTCCACCCACAATTACGAACTGCGTTACTGGCTGGCCGCCGGTGGCCTGAATCCCGGCTTCTACGCGCCCCAGCGCGGTGACACCAGCGGCACCCTCGAGGCCGACGTGCACCTTTCCGTAACGCCACCGCCGCAAATGCCGGCCACCATGGAAGCGGGCACCATCCAGGGCTACTGCGTGGGTGAACCCTGGAACCAGCAGGCGGTGTTCAAGGGCATCGGTGTGCCGGTGATTACCGACTACGAAATCTGGCCCAACAACCCGGAAAAGGTATTCGGGGTGACCGAATCCTGGGCGGAGCAATACCCCAACACCCACCTGCGTTTACTGCGGGCGCTGATCCGCGCCGCTTACTGGCTGGACGAAAACCAGAACGCCAACCGGGAAGCCGCCGTGGACATTCTGGCGCGTCCCAGCTACGTGGGGGCCGACAGGGAAGTCATTGCCAACTCCATGACCGGCACCTTCGAGTATGAAAAGGGCGATGTCCGGGAAGTACCGGATTTCAACGTCTTCTTCCGCTACCACGCCACCTACCCCTATCCGTCTGATGCGATCTGGTACCTGAGCCAGATGCGTCGCTGGGGACAGATTCCCGAGGCGAAATCCGACGACTGGTACATGAAGACCGCAGCCCGGGTGTATCGGGGCGATCTTTACGCCGAAGCCGCCCAGTCACTGATCGAGGACGGCCTGATGACCGCCAGTGACTTCCCGGACTTTGCCCAGGAGAACTTTGAACGTCCAATGCAGGGTGAGCTGATTGACGGTGTACCGTTCACTCCGCGCGAACCCAACGCCTACATCGATCGTTTCAGTATCGGCCTGAAAGGGTCAGAGACACCGTGAGGGAGGGCTAAAAATGACTACGTTAAGTGCAAGAATCGGTCAGTCCATGGCCAGTGGCAGCCGCCAGCTGCTTTCCGGTCTGCAACCGGGCGAATGGCTCAGCCAGGGCAAGCAGCTGCTGTTACCACTGGTTGGTATTCTGGTCTTCCTGGGCTTCTGGCACCTGGCCGCGCCACAGGTGGAAACCTCCCTGGGGGCCTTTCCCGGCCCGGTGCAGGTGTGGGAACAATCCGGACAACTGTGGCAGGAGCATATCAGCCAGCGGGAGCGGGCCGATAAGTTCATCGCCATGCAGGAGGAGCGTAATGTTCGCATTCTGGCTGACAACCCGGAGGCAGACGTCCGCATCCGGGATTACCCGGGCGCGCCTACCTTTCTCGACCAGGTGGTCACCAGCCTGCTGACGGTGCTGGCCGGTTTCGCCCTGGCGTCGCTGATTGCAGTGCCTCTGGGCATCGTGTTTGGCCTCAACCGGTATTTCCAGGCTGCGGTGAACCCACTGATACAAATCTTCAAACCGGTCTCTCCGCTGGCCTGGCTGCCGCTTGTGACCATGGTGGTATCGGCCACCTATGTCAGTGACGATCCAATGTTCGAGAAGTCGTTCCTGACCTCGATGATTACGGTCACTCTGTGCAGTCTCTGGCCAACACTGATCAACACCAGCGTTGGAGTGGCAGCGGTAAATCCCGACCTGCTGAACGTCTCCCGGGTACTTCGGCTGTCGTTCTGGACCCATGTTCGCAAGGTGGTTTTGCCTTCGTCGGTGCCGATGATCTTTACCGGCTTGAGGGTGTCGCTGGGCATTGCCTGGATGGTGCTGATTGCCGCCGAGATGCTGGCGCAGAGTCCGGGGCTGGGCAAGTTTGTCTGGGATGAGTTCCAGAATGGCAGTAGCCAGTCTTTGAGTCGGATTATGGTGGCGGTGCTGGCCATCGGGTTTATCGGGTTCTTGCTGGATCGGGTCATGCTGTTGATTCAGCGGAAGGTGGCCTGGAATGAGTGATCCCGTTCTGGAGCATGCCGCACCGGGTGGGCATCGCCCGGGCATTGGCCATGAAACCCAGTGTGTTGCTGATGGATGAGCCGTTCGGGGCGCTGGATGCGTTAACCCGGGCGCATTTGCAGGATTCGCTGATGGAAATTCAGCAGGAGCTGAACAATACCGTGATCATGATTACCCACGATGTGGACGAGGCGGTGCTGTTGTCCGACCGCATTATCATGATGACTAACGGGCCTGCCGCCACGGTGGGGGAGGATCTGCACATTGATCTGCCAAGGCCTCGCAATCGTGTGGCCCTGGCGGATGATGCCAAATACGTGCATTACCGGCAGGAGGTGTTGTCGTTCCTGTACGAGAAGCAGCGCAAGCTGGAGTCTCTGAACAGTCGCCGCGGCAGCAGTGCAAAACCCGAGGCGCCGGCAGCCAGGCATTCAGCTTCGGCCTGACTTTATGCCGGGGCGGGGCGCCCCGTCCCGGCCTGGTTCAAGTATCAGCTTAAGACCCCTGCCATGGATACCAGGGCCCGGGCGACTTCGGGCAGTCGTTTGCCCTGGTCCATGGCCAGTTTTCGCAGCAGGCGGTGGGCTTCGTCATTGCTGATATTGCGGTGCTCCATTAACAGCAAGACGGCCTTTTCCTGGGTACGACGATCTTCCAGAGCTTCTTTGGCACTCTGCAATTCTTCAGACATCTGGCGCAGGCGGCGGGTCTGTTCCTGGACCAGGTCAAAGATGGATCGGCCTGATTGCTGCCCGACACCTTCCCCGGCCCACGCATCGGCAGCTCCGGCCTCTACACCGTTATCGCAAACCACCAGCACGGGCGTTGTGGAGGCATGGCGTTGCTCCAGCGAGGCCAGCAGGGTTTCCTGATGAGCCAGGGAGTGGCGCGCTTCGGTATAGCGCTCCACACAGCGATGGTGGAAAGCGCTCTCAACCGAATCCTCAATCTTCTTCAGATCGTCCATGCGCTCTGTCATCAGATTGAACCAGCGGTCGGCCATGTCTTTATCCAGAGACTTATAGGGCCCGACCGAAACGGCCATCTGTCGCATCCGCTCAATTTCCAGCTCCCGCGGGTGAGCGCGCAGGGCTTGCCAGAGCGACAGGCTCTCTTCACTGGCGAAGCCGACAAACACCTCAAAACACCGCTCCTGCGCTTCAACCAGGTGCATCATGCGCCGTGACAGTGCGTTATCGAAGTGTCCGCTGGAGAACCCCGCAGAACCTGCGGCCCGCTCCTGACCACAATATTCCTTTCCGTTCATGACATGCACCATGGCCACCAGCAGGCCCGCAATGGAAGGCTCTACCACGGTTTCTGCCGCTTCGAAAACGACCGTAATCAGTTGATGAATACTGTCGCAGAACCACTCCGTGGCCTCCGAAACACTGGCCTCCTGGTCATTCACCCGCTGCCGCAACCCGGGCAGTTGGTCGAGGCTGTGCAGGGCGCTGGCGATGTGCCCGAGCAGTGGGCTGCTGACCGGATGGGTGGTGAGGTCCTCCTGAATGTCTGCCAATGCCTGCCGGAAGGTAGCGGCCAACTGGTCGTTTTCCTTGACCATGGCGGTACGTTCCCGGGCAAAGCGTTGGCAACCGGACCCCAGATACAGATTGGTGGCGCCTCGCTCCCGTTGCAGGCCATGGACCAGATTGCCCACGCTCTGCACCAACCGCCCCATCAGCAGAAAGTACTCCAGATTACGGATCTCACACTGGCGGGAGGCCATCAGAAATTCCGCAGCAGTCGCTGTCGCGGTCATACGGGGATGGCGTTTGGTGTTCATGGTGCAGCTCCTGGTGTCGGTACACAGTTGGTTCCTGTCTACCCGGACTGCAGCAATTTACAGGCCAGTCATTCCGGCCCAATCATCGTGCGTTTCGCCCCATCCCGGGGCACCCTTTTGATGCCCACCAGCCGGCCTCCTTCAGCGGACTCGCCTAAGCTATTGAATAATAAAGCCTCAAAAAGTTGGCACGGAGATCGCAAACACTTAGGCAAGGACGACTGTCCCGGCCATGGAATCAGGCCGGACCATCAGATCATTGTTGTTGGCATTGGTGCCGGACCATCTGTTCTCTTCGGAGAGCATGATGCTCCGGCTTTTTTTGTTGCTGGAGGCACTCAGTTCCATGGAACACACACAGGACAACCCACTGGTGATCTGCGGCCATGGCATGGTCGCGCAGCGGCTGCTGGAGCAACTGGTAGCCCAGGGGCATCCGTTCAGCCGCATTGTGGTGTTTAACGGTGAGCCCTTCGCTGCCTACAACCGCATCCAGTTGTCGTCACTACTGGCCGATCAGATTCAGGAAACCGATCTGGAACTGAAACCCTGGCAGTGGTTCCACAAGCACCGAATAGAGGTGTACCAGCATGAGCCTGTCACCCATATCAGTCCGGGCCAGCGCCAGGTAACAACCGCCTGTGGTCGCACCCAGTCCTATCACACGCTGGTGCTGGCCACCGGAGCACAGCCCTCCCGCCTTGGTCTCCCCGGTGAAGACCTTGACGGCGTGATGAACTTCCGGGATCTGGCCGACACCCGCACGCTGATCCGGCAGGCGAAGACACACCGTCGGGCCGTGGTGATCGGCGGCGGCTTTCTCGGCCTGGAGGCGGCCGAAGGGCTCCGGACCCGGGGCATGGACGTTACGGTGCTGCACCGCAGCGGCCACCTGCTCAACCGACAGCTGAACCCGATCGCCGGCGACATCCTGAAGCAGAAGTTACAGCAGCGGGGGCTGAGTATCCGAACCGGCACCTCGCCGGTCTCCCTGCTCGGCCGGAATCAGGTCCGCGCCGTGGAACTGAGTGACGGCACGGTACGGGCCACTGACCTGGTAGTTATTGCCACCGGCATTGAACCCAACAAGGGATTGGCAGCTGACGCCGGCCTCAACTGTGACCGGGGTATTCGAGTCAATCCAAACCTGATGACGTCCAACCCGCATATCTACGCACTGGGTGAGTGCTGTCAGTTTCAGGAGCACACCTTTGGCCTGGTCGAACCCGGTTACGAGCAGGCCCGGATCCTGGCACAGCTTCTTTGCCAGGTACCGGGAGCCAGAGCGTTTGAGCCCGGAGAAGTGGCCACCCGACTGAAAATCAGTGATCTGCCCATTTTTTCCTGTGGCCGGGTAGTCCCCGGCGAGCATACCGAAATCATTGAATGGCAGGACCGAACCCACGCGGTCTACGGCCAACTGCTGCTGGATGGCAGCCGGCTGGCCGGCGCCATCCTGCTGGGCGATACCGCCAACGGGCCCTGGTACAGCGAACTGATTCGTTCCGGCGCGGATGTCTCCCGCTACCGGGACACCATCGCTTTCGGCAAAACCTATTGCGACGCAGCGGCCTGATAGGCTGCCAAGAGAGAGGACAGCAAGATGAGTAAACAGACCCTGATCGTGATCGGCAACGGTATGGTTGGCCATCACTTCCTGGAACAGTTCAGCCAGTCCCCAGCGGCCGATACCTACCGGGTGATCGTGTTCGGTGAGGAGAAGCAACTGGCCTACGACCGGGTGCATCTGTCGGAGTACTTCAGCGGCTCCAGCCATGCGGATCTCGCGATGGCCACGGCAGACTGGTATGCGGAGCAGGACATTGATCTGCACCTGCATGAGCCGGTTACCGCCATCGACCGGGACGCCCGGGTGATAACCACCGCCAAGGGCGTCTATCCCTATGACGAACTGGTACTGGCCACCGGCTCCTATCCGTTTGTACCGCCGATTGAAGGCAACGACCGGGACGGATGCTTTGTGTACCGCACCCTGGACGACCTGGACGCCATTCAGGCCAGCGCCCAATCGGCAAAAACCGGCGTGGTGGTGGGCGGCGGTCTGCTGGGGCTGGAAGCGGCGAATGCCCTGAAAAGCCTCGGCCTGCAGGCCCATGTGGTGGAATTCGCCCCGCGCCTGATGCCGGTGCAGCTGGACGATCAGGGTGGCGCCCTGTTGCGCCAGAAGATCGAAGATCTGGGCGTGCAGGTGCACACCGAGAAAGCCACCACCGCCATCGTGCCGGGAAGCGGTGCGCGGCTACGGATGAATTTCTCGGATGAGAGCCA
>JAJUKC010000091.1 GCA_029264995.1 Marinobacter sp.
ACTCAGGGGGCCATCGCTGCGCTGTTTACCCTGGCTGTGGATAACCGGGTCTTTGCGCTCGAAAGCATCAATCGGTCTCTCAAGGCGGGTGGGATAAAAGTCGTCAGCACGAGTTTCCATATTCGAACCTCCTTCTTTTATACGCGGTGGTGGTAATTTCTAAAAAGTCTATAAGCCTCAGTGTGTTATGGGAAAAGTAATAAGGCAGGGGAGAGATAAGGTCACAACAACCGGATTTCAACCCCCGGTTTCCGGATGGTCATGAACAGGCAAAAATGTCCCGGGCAGTGCCCGGGACGGGAAAATACCGGTGATTAACCGGTAAAGGCCATATCTTCCGGCGCCACCTGCATGAGGTTTCGGGTCGGGCTCAGCATACTGGTGGCGTGGGCCTGGGCCCGGGGCAGCAAGCGCTCGTAATAGAACTCGGCGGTCGCCAGTTTGGTGCGGTAAAAGGCGTCAGATTCATCGCCACCGTTTTCCAGCTTGTCGCTGGCCACCGCCGCCTGGCGTAGCCACATATACGCCATGGTCACGTAGCCGCTGTACATCAGGAAGTCGTTGGCGGCGGCGCTGACCACGTCTCGATCCTTGCGTGCTGCCAACATCACGCGCACGGTCAGCAGGTTCCACTGGGCTGTCAGCTTGAGCAGCTCCACCGCCATCGGCCGCAGTTGCTTGTTGGTCAGGTGCTTGCGGGCAAAATTGGCCACCTTGAGGGTGAATTCCCGCACCGCTCCGCCCTGGGTCATCAGCAAGACCTTGCGCCCGAGCAGGTCCAGGGCCTGGATGCCGGTTGTGCCCTCGTACAGGGTGGCAATACGGGTATCCCGGACAATCTGCTCCATGCCCTGTTCGCGGATGTAGCCGTGGCCGCCGAACACCTGCATGCCCAGATTGGTGGCTTCACAGCCCAGCTCGGTCAGGAAGCCCTTCAGGATTGGCGTCAGGAAGCCGAGTTTGTCGTCATATTTCTCAACCTTCGCGGTATCGCCCGCGGTATGGGCTTCTACCATATGGTCCGCAATCTTGGCGGCGTAATAGAGCATGGAGCGGCCGCCTTCCGCGATGGCTTTCTGGGTCAGCAGCATACGCCGGACATCGGCATGGTGAATCAGGCTGTCTGCTACCTCATCCGGCTCTTTCTTGCCGGACAGCGCCCGCATGGAGCGGCGCTCCTTGGCGTAATCCAGAGCCCACTGATAGGACAGCTCGGCCGGGCCAACCCCCTGAATTGCCGTACCGATGCGGGCTGTGTTCATAAAGGTGAACATGCACTCCAGGCCCTGATTCTCGGGGCCGATCAGGTAGCCGGTGGCGCCATCGAAATTCATCACACAGGTGGCCGAGGCCTTGATGCCCATTTTCTTCTCAAGCGCGCCGCAACTGACGGCGTTGCGCTCACCGACACCGCCCTCGGCGTCGGGCAGGAACTTGGGCACGATAAACAGGCTGATGCCTTTGGTGCCCTTCGGGGCATCCGGCAGCCGCGCCAGCACGATGTGAACGATGTTTTCGGTCAGGTCGTGCTCACCTGAGGAAATGAAGATCTTGGTGCCTGTGAGTTTGTAGCTGCCGTCGGCCTGGGGTTCGGCCCGGGTTTTGACCTGGCCCAGATCGGTGCCGCACTGGGGCTCGGTCAGGCACATGGTGCCGCCCCAGCGGCCTTCGGTCAGTGGCACCAGATAGGTCTGCTGCTGTTGTTCATCGCCGTGCAGGTAAATGGTATTCATGGCCCCCAGGGACAGGCCCGGGTACATGGAAAAGGACCAGTTGGCGGTGCCCATCATTTCCTGCTTCAGCAGGCCCATGGACGCCGGCAGGCCCTGGCCACCGAATTCCTCCGGCGCCGACAGTCCCTGCCAGCCGCCCATCACATATTGCTTATAGGCGTCTTTATAGCCTTTGGGTGTAGTCACTTCTCCGTTTTCCAGGTGGCAACCTTCTTCATCGCCGGACTGATACAGCGGGCTCAGAACTTCTTCGCAGAAGCGGCCGCATTCGCTCAGGATGGCGTCGACAATGTCGGGTGTGGCGTTCTCACCGGAGGCCAGTGTCTGGTAGTGCCGCGGGTAATCGAACACGTCGTTAAGCAGGAATTTCATGTCCCTCAGGGGCGCTTTATACACAGGCATAGCCAGTCCTCACATGCATTGATCATCCGGAATTGGTTGGGCCAGGAAGGCCACTGTGTATGCAGTTGTACGGTATTCCCGGCGGGCTGCCATTGACGGAAAGCGCTGGTGCCGGTGTCAGAATGGACAATTGGCTGAAATGACGATTGCCGGCCAGAACTGATCGGGCCCGGCCAATCGTCCGTAAAGCTGTAAGCGTTCTGTTGCCACGCGGTAACCGTCAAGGAGTGTAAAAGTCATGCAAACGCAGCGTTTCTCCGGTCTTTCCCATGGTCTTCGCAGCGGTGGTCTTATACTGTTAATAACCCTGATGCTGGCAGGGCAACGCCATACACATGAATTATGTCCTGCGGGTGTCATACGGCGATGGCACGATCGATGTCCGGATGGATGACTGGATGTACCTGGTCACTCCCGACACCCTGATCAACCAGACCACCATGAGCAAGTGGGGTGTCGATGTGGGTGAAGTGGTGTTGGTTATCCAGAAACATGAGAGCGGGGCTACCCCGTAGAACTGAACTCGGAAAGGTTTGCGATATCCATGTGGAAGCAATGGCTGATTGCGGTGGTACTGGTGGCAGCGGGTGCCGGAAGTGCGGCGTTCTTTATGGCGATGGATTCATCGTCGACAGAACAGGCCGGTGAAGAGCCCAGGGCCAGTAAGGTCAGTGCGGTAGAGCCGCAGTTGCAGCAGGTTCGGGATGAGGTGCGTTCGGTGGCCAATCTCAAGGCGCTGAATGCCGTGGAGTTGACCACCGAAGTCAGTGGCCGCGTGGTGCAGATCAATCTGGAACCGGGGCAAAAAGTGGCGCAGGGCGATGTCTTGTTGCGCCTGGACGATCGCCAGGCCCGTGCTGATCTGCAGGTGATCGAAGCCCAGCTGGCCGATGCCAGGCGGCAACTGGAGCGGGCCCAGCGTTTGCGGTCCAACAATAGCGTGTCCCAGTCTCAGGTGGATGAGCTGGTCACTGCGGTGAGCGTGGCTGAGGCCCAGCGACAGGCTGCCCGGGTGCGGCTGGAGAACCATCGAATTGAAGCGCCGTTCTCCGGTGTGGTGGGCCTGAGCGACATCAGCGTGGGGGCGTATCTGCAGGCGGGCACCACCATTACCACGCTGGACACCACCGATCGCATGGAAATGGGTTTTGCGGTTCCGGAACGTTTTGTCGGCCAGGTTCGGGTAGGCCAGCCGGTGATTGCCACCTCGCCGGCGTTCCCTGACGAGGTCTTCCGGGGTGAGCTGGTGGAATTGGCCACTCGCATCAGCGAATTGAGCCGAACCCTGTCGGTGCGCGCCATTATCGATAATCCGGACGGTCGCCTGCGGCCGGGCCAGTTCATGTCGGCGTCACTCACCCTGCGGGAACGGGAAGGGCTGGTAATTCCGGAGCAGGCGGTGATGATCCGAGGCGACGACAAGTATGTGTTTGTTGCCGAAGACGGAGTGGCACGCCGGGTATCGGTGGCCACCGGTTCGCGCATGCCCGGTCTGGTGGAAATTACCTCTGGCCTGACTCTGGACGATGCCGTGGTGGTGACCGGGCAGGATCGCCTGAGTACCGGCGATCGCATTGAAGTACAGAGTAACGATCAGGCGATTCCGGAAAACCGGTTTGCCCAGACCGTGGGGTCCTGATCTATGGTGCTGTCCGATGTCTCCATCAAACGCCCGGTGTTTGCCACCGTTCTGAGTCTGCTGATTGTTGTGTTCGGCGTAGCGGCCTTGCTGGGCTTGCCGGTTCGGGAATACCCGGATATTGATCCGCCCGTGGTTTCGGTGTCCACGGATTACACCGGCGCGGCGGCGGAAGTGGTCGACACCCAGATTACCCAGGTGATTGAAGGCGCCATCAGTGGCATCGAAGGCATCCGCTCCATCGAATCCTCCACCGAACAGGGTGAATCTCGAACCTCCATCGAGTTTGATACCGCCCGGGATGTGGATATAGCCGCTAATGATGTGCGCGATGCCGTGTCCCGGGTTCTGAACCAGTTACCGGATGAGGCCGATCCCCCGGTGGTTCGAAAAGCGGATTCTGATGCCCGGCCGATGATGTGGATAACTCTGGTCAGTGATGTCTGGGACAGTGCCGAACTCAGTGATTTTGCCGATCGGGTTCTGGCCGACCGGTTATCGGTTCTGGACGGTGTTGCCGATGTCCGGATTGGTGGTGAACGCCGTTACGCCATCCGGGTCTGGCTCGACCCCACCCGTCTGGCAGCTCGTAACATTACCGTTGCCGAGGTGGAACAGGCACTGCGGCAGAACAACGTGGAGTTACCGGCCGGTTCGGTGGACTCCTCCACCCGAAACTTTACCGTGCGCGCGGAAGGTCGGTTGTCCAATGTCGAGGATTTTCGCAATCTGGTGATCCGTCGGGATGGCAATGATCTGTTGCGCCTGGGCGAGGTTGCCAATGTTCAGGTCGGGGTGGAATCGGATGTTGGTCGTTTGCGGGCCAATGGCGAAACCGCTATCGGGATGGGGGTGATCCGCCAGTCCAAGGCCAACACGGTAGCGGTGTCGGATGCGGTGAAGGCGGAGCTGGTGAAGATACGCGAGACCTTGCCGCCGGAAGTGCGCATTGCCGAGAGCTACGACGAATCGGTGTTTATCCGGGCTTCGATCAAAGAGGTTCTGACCACCCTGGCGATTGCGGTATCGCTGGTGATACTGGTTATTTTCCTGTTCCTGCGCTCCTGGCGCGCGACCCTGATTCCGGCGGTCACCATTCCGGTGGCGGTGATCGGTGCGTTTATCGGCCTGGGTTTCCTGGGCTTTTCCATCAACGTGCTGACCCTGCTGGCCATCATTCTGGCCATCGGCCTGGTGGTGGACGATGCCATTGTCATGCTGGAAAACATCCAGCGCCGCATCGATGAAGGCGAACCACCCTTGCTGGCGGCCTACCGGGGCGCCAAGCAGGTAGCCTTTGCGGTCATTGCCACCACTCTGACACTGGTGGCGGTGTTTGTGCCCATCTCCTTCATGGGCGGCAACGTGGGCCGGTTGTTTGCCGAATTCGGCTTCACCCTGGCGGCCGCCGTGGTGGTTTCAAGTCTGGTCGCCCTGACCCTGGCGCCGATGCTCTGTTCCAAGTGGCTCAGGCACAGTCCCGAAAGTGCCGAGGGGCATCGGCTCTGGGCCTTCAGTGAACGCATCCTGAATGGCCTGACGAATGGCTACCAGAGAATGCTTCGCTTCTCCCTGAACCAACCGGGGTTGTTGCTCGGGCTCGGTATCGTCGGGCTGATCGTGGCGGTGGTGATTTTTCCCCGGTTGCCCCAGGAACTGGCCCCGACTGAAGACCGCGGCGTTATTATCATGCCGACCAGCGCGCCCCGGGGTTCAACGGTCGAGTTTACCGATCATTTTGTACAACAGGCGGAAGAACGGCTGTTACCCTACCTGGATGACGGCATCGCCGAGCGTTTCCTGTCGATCGTCGGATTCCGGGATGAAGAAGACAATGCCTTCATGATCATGGGGCTGGTGCCCTGGGAACAGCGGGACATCAAGCAGCAGCAGGTCACCACCGAGATCCGCGACAAGCTGTCTGACATTTCCGGCGTGCGGATCAATGTCATCAACCCGCCCGGGCTGGGCCAGCGCGGCTTCAATCAGCCGGTGGAGTTTGTCATTGCCGGCCCCGATTACGAGTCGGTACAGGCCTGGAGTGAGGAAATCGTTGAACGGGCAAAGGAAAACCCGAATCTGCTGAATGTCGACACCGATTTCGAGCTGACCCGGCCGGAACTGAAGGTCAACATTGATCGCGACCGGGCAGCGGATCTGGATATCACCATCGAAGACGTGGGCCTCACCCTGCAAACCATGCTGGCCTCCCGGCAGGTAACCACCTATCTGGATCGGGGCCGGGAATACGATGTGATTATCCAGGCGGACGATGCCGACCGGGCCACGCCCGGAGATATGGAACAGATCTTCCTACGGCCGCGGGCAGGCGGGGAACTGATTCCGCTCAAGGCCCTGGTGTCGGTTGAAGAAATCGGGGCCAATCCGGATTTGCGCCGGATTGACCGGCTGCCGGCGGTGGTGGTGAGTGCGTCCCTGGCCGAGGGCTATGACCTGGGCTCGGCGCTGACCTACCTGAATAACCTGGCTGTGGATAACCTGCCTCCGGAGGCCCGGCTCAGTTACAAGGGGCTGTCCCAGGAATTCCAGGATTCCTCGGCGGCCATTTACCTGACCTTCGGCCTGGCGTTTATCATCGTGTTCCTGGTGCTGGCAGCCCAGTTCGAGAGCTGGATCCACCCGCTGATCATCATGTTGTCGGTGCCGCTGGCAGTGACCGGGGCGCTGATCGCGCTGGCCTGGTCCGGCATCAGTCTGAACATCTACAGCCAGATCGGCATCATCATGCTGCTGGGGCTGATGGCCAAGAACGGGATTCTGATTGTGGAATTCGCCAACCAGCTTCGGGACAAGGGCTACGAGGTGAAAGAGGCCATTCTGGAAGGCGCTAGCCTGCGCTTCCGGCCGGTACTGATGACCACCATTTCCACGGTGTTCGGGGCAGTTCCCCTGGTGATTGCCACCGGTGCCGGCGCAGAAAGCCGGGCGGCCATCGGCATGGTGATCCTGGGCGGCCTGATTTTCGCCACCACCCTGACTCTGTTCATTATCCCGGTGTTGTATAACCTGCTGGCCCGCTTCGCGAAATCCTCGAACGCGGTGGAGCAGGAGCTGGAACGGCTGGCAGCGGGCCCATCCGGCGGTAGCAGTTCGGCGGCGGTGCCACAGCGCAAGGCGGACGATTTCTGAACCCGACCGGGTGAAATCCCGGTATCAAAGGGTGTCCGGGAACAGAACCTGACCGTCCAGGACCTCATCCGGATGGATATCCACGCAGAAGATCCGGTGGCCCTGGGCCTGACGACAGCGCTGGCGAGCCTGCGTGGAAATTGGCCCTTTGTTGGTGCACTTGCGTTCAGGGGTACCGGTTTTTTGCACCGTATATAGGCATTCGGTAAAAACGCTGTGGATAATTACTGGGATAATTTGCGAATAATGCCAGAGTAATTTAATTAAATTTATATTTAACAAATAGTTACCGACGTTTTCGGCTGTAAGTGAAGGCATCAATTGTGTGGATAACTTTTTGAAAACTTTTTGAACAATGTATGACAAGGCTATGAAATCCTGAAACTTTCGGAATTTCCTTATCCTGTACGAACCCTGTCAGAGAGTCGTGGCGCCCTGATAATCGGCTATGGCCAGCTGACAGGGTTTTTATTCCTGTCGTTGCTGGTTAAAATTTGCACATTCTGACTGCAATTTACCGGGCGAGGCGTTATACTCGCCGCCCTGATTTTTTCCCCGATTTCCGAGGTGTAGTGTGGAGTTTCCGACCCGTTTCGATGTCATTGTCATTGGTGGTGGCCATGCCGGTACTGAAGCCGCCCTGGCGGCTGCGCGCATGGGTTCGCAAACCCTGCTGCTGACCCACAACATTGAGACTCTGGGGCAGATGTCCTGCAACCCGGCCATCGGTGGCATTGGCAAGAGCCATCTGGTAAAGGAAATCGACGCCCTGGGTGGCGCCATGGCCCGCGCTACCGATCAGGCTGGTATCCAGTTCCGGGTGCTGAACAGCCGTAAGGGCCCGGCGGTGCGCGCTACCCGCGCTCAGGCGGACCGGATTCTGTACAAAGCCGCCATTCGCCATATGCTGGAAAACCAGCCCAATCTGACCCTGTTCCAGCAGGCGGCCGATGACCTGATTGTGGAGAACGACCAGGTGGTGGGCGTGGTGACCCAGACCGGCATCCGCTTTAACGCCAAGACTGTGGTGCTGACCACCGGTACCTTCCTGGGCGGGGTTATCCACATCGGTATGCAGAATCACGCCGGTGGCCGTGCCGGTGATGCGCCGGCCAATGCCCTGGCCAGGCGCCTTCGGGAACTGCCGTTCAACGTGGGCCGCCTGAAAACCGGTACACCGCCGCGTATTGACGCCCGCACCGTGGATTTCTCCGCGATGCAG
>JAJUKC010000016.1 GCA_029264995.1 Marinobacter sp.
CGGCTTTTTTGTGGGCGAAAATCAGAGGCCGGTGAAGGTGAAGTCCACCTCCGGGGTGCGGCCGGCCACAATATCGGCCAGAGCCGCGGCCGAGCCGCAGGAATGGGTCCAGCCCAGGGTTCCGTGGCCGGTGTTCAGGTACAGATTGCTGAAATGGCTTTTGCCGATGTAAGGCACATTGGAGGGTGTGGCAGGCCGCAGGCCGGTCCAGAACTCGGCCTGGTCCCAATAACCCGCCTCGGGCATCACTTCTGCAGCCCGGCGAACAATAGCGCGGCAACGGGTAAAGTTCAGGTCGCGACTGTAACCATTCAACTCTGCCGTGCCGGCCACGCGCATTCGGTCGCCCAGGCGCGAGTAAACCAGCTTGTATTCATCGTCGGTCAGGCTGACGTTAAAGGCTGCTTCTTCGTTTTTCACCGGCACGGTAATGGAATAGCCCTTGGCCGGATAGATATTCAGGAACATCCCGAGCTGGCGGGCAAGTACCGCACTGAAACTGCCCAGGCTCAACACATAGCTGTCCGCCCGAAGGGTGTGATGTTTGCCGTCTTTCAGTGCCAGCACGCCCAGGATCCGGTCACCCGCCCGATCAAAACCCAGCACTTCGGTGCCATATTCAAAGGCCACCCCGGCTTCTTTACATTTCTCAGCCAGAGCCTGGGTGAACTTTCTGGCATCGCCGCTTTCGTCATCGGCGGTGTAAGTCGCGCCGGCAATACGATGACGGATCGGCTCAAGGGCCGGCTCCAGCTCAACCGCACGACCAGCATCGATAACCTGACGGTCACAGCCCAGATCACGCATGATGCGGGAAGGTTCCAGGGCCGCATCGAATTCGGCAGGGTTGGTGTAAAAATGCAGAATGCCCTTGGCTAACTGGTCATAATCGAGATTCAGTTCGTCTCGCAGTGACTGCAGGCATGAACGGCTGTAAGTACCGAGATTGACCATCTGGCGGATATTATGGGCAGCTTTGGCTGAGGTACACTGAGCCAGGAACGACAGCGCCCAGCGCCACTGGTAAAGATCCAGCCGCGGCCGGAACAACAGTGGGGCATCCGGCTGGAAAAGCCATTTTGCGACTTTCAGGGGCGCAGAAGGATTGGCCCACGGCTCGGCATGGGACACTGACACCTGCCCGCCATTGGCGTAGCTGGTTTCCAGCCCTGACTGGTTCTGTCGGTCGACCACGGTTACCTGGTGCCCCTGTTTCTGCAGGTACCACGCGGTGGTGATACCAACGACGCCTGCCCCAAGTACCGCTATGTGCATGCCTGCCTCCCCTGAATTGGTCAACTATAGGTGGCTTCGAAACGTTAGCCGCCCGCGCGCTTGACGGTCCAGCCTTTCTGCTCCAGTAACGGCACCAGAATATCTCGCTGGTCGCCCTGTATTTCCACCACACCGTCTTTTACTGTACCACCTGTACCGCATTTGGCTTTTAGCTGTTTGGCGTAGGCTTTCAGTTCTTTGTCGTCGAGCGGAATACCCGTCACCAGGGTCACGCCCTTGCCTTTGCGGCCCTTTGTCTCCCGGCTAACGCGCACAATACCGTCTCCGGCCGGCCTCTGCGCCGCCTGGCAGGTGCAGTCATCCAGCGGGTTCCGGCACTCAGGGCACATCCTCCCCTGATCCGTGGAGAACACCAGACCACCCTTGCGCTTGTTCATACCCATGATTACGCCTTTATCTGCAATCAGTTCAGGCCCGGAGGGTATTTGGAAAACATTTCCGAGACAACCTCGTCAATCAGCTCGCGGCGGGTTTCCGGAGACTGGTTTTCATTGAGATAGCGCCGGCTCGCGGCTTGCCAGACCACTTCCCCGCTAGTGCGATCAGCCAGCCTGACCACCAGTTTGCCTTCGGTAATCTCCCGCACCGGTGGCGGCGCCGACAGCCCCCAGCCGAAATTGCCATGACCAAAGCCGAAACCCAGGCCAACGCCCACTTGTTCCAGTCGCTCTTCAGGCACGATCTGCCAGCTGATCAGGAGATCTGCCTCGCTCCCGGACACTTTCTTCATGGCTTTCCGGTTCAGCTCCCGCTCCACCGCGTCCCGAACCCGGGCATCATCCAGCGAGGTAAAACCGGAATCCTGCGGGTTATCCGCAAACGCCCAACTGCTGTAGTTGCCAAAGACGGTGGCCGAGTTGTAGTCCGTCACTACATTGCTGGCACAGCCGGCCATGGTCAGTGCCAGCGCGGCGATCATCAGAATACGCATAGGCTCAACTCCGTGGTTCTGTCTGTTACCAGTATACGCCCGTGATCCGCTCGCGGCTTGAATCTGATGGTCAGGTGTCAAAACGGTAATCCATCCTGTGGGCCTCACAAAACGCACCGAACGCTTCCTGTTCTGTTTCCGGCACCGAGACGCTGGCGGTTACCTGGCTACTGTAGGTAATGTCTTCGATATGGCCCTCATGCCCCTCACACCAGTGCCTAAGCGGTTGCTCGTCGGCAAACCCGAACTGCACCGTCGCCTGCACGCGGGCCTGCTGTACCACACGGTCTACCGCCGATAACACACTTTCGGCGGCGCCGGCATAGGCCCGAACCAGGCCGCCGGCTCCGAGCTTGATACCACCAAAATAGCGGATAACGATCACCAGCACGTCACCCATATCCTTATGCTGGATCACGCTCAGGATGGGCTTGCCAGCGGTTCCGGAAGGCTCACCATCATCATTCATGGCAGCCTCTGCCGCAGAGCCGGGGCGGCCGATCTGATAGCCCCAGCAGACATGGCGGGCATCCGGGTAGTCGCGGTGGGCCTGCTCAACGTATGCACGTACGTCATCCCGGTCACTGACGGGATACACTCGGGCAATAAAGCGGCTTTTCTTCACTTCCGTTTCCCGCTCAAGGTATCCTGCAGGAATCGGGTAATCCTTACTCATGGGCGATCCTATGACGACCGAAGACAACGAACAGACCCAACCCGGGACCGCGGCCCCTGCGCGGATACGTAAGGCCGCCTGCGGCATCCGGTTTGATGAGGACGAGCTGCAGGAAGGCATTGATTTTTCTGCCGCCAGCAAGCTGAAACCGGGCAGTGACAACGCACCGGATCAAAGCCCGAACGCCGATTCCTCAGCCTCCGACAAAGACCGGTAGCTCAAGGATCACTTCCAGGCCACCCTCGTCCCGGTTGCGGGCACTGATGTGCCCGTCGTGGGCCTGAATGATATCACGGGCAATAGCGAGCCCCAGCCCCCAACCTTTGCCACCACGGGATTTGTCAGCCCGGAAAAAAGGCTCAAACAAGTGTTGTAGCAGGTCTTCAGGAGCACCCGGTCCCTCATCAGCGACGATCAAACGGATTCTCTCATTATCCGTGGACAGAGAGAGCCTCACTGATCTACCCGGCGGCGTGTGGTCCAGGGCATTTTGCAGCACGTTATCAAACGCACGCTGCAATAAACCGCTGTCGCCAAGCACAGACACCGCTTTGCTCCTCTCCGAGGCCACCAGTTTGCAGTCCACACGCTGATGCTCAGCATAATCGGCGGCATCCTGAAGCACATGATTGACCAGCACCATCGGCTTGACCGGCTCCCGCGCCATATCTCCCCCGTTCTCCGACACCCGGTACAGGGTCAGAATCTGGCCAGTCATGGTTTCCAGCCGCTCGTTCTGGCGCAGAATACTGGTCATCAATGCCTCATCGGCGCCGCTGTCCGAAGCTAGTTCAATCGCCACCCGCTGCCGTGCCAGCGGAGTGCGAAGATCATGGGAGATATCCCGCAACAGCTGATTCTGACGATCCAGCAGCTGGCACAGCCGGTCTGTCATACCGTTAAATGCCGTCGCCAACTGGCCCACTTCATCGCGGCGCCTGGCAATGCGATCAGCAACCCGCAAGCCGGTATCACCTCCGGCAATCGCCCGGGCGGTTCCCTCCATGTGTTTTAACGGGCGCGAGACCATTCGGGCAATCCACCAACAAGCCAGCGAAATCAGCAGGAAGGCCAGTCCCATTTCCACAAACCGGAACATTCTCGGGTCCAGCCAGCCATCGCCCCCCATCCGGGGCCAGGCCACTAACTGATAGCCTTCCGGCAGGTCCAGCACTGCCGGCTTATGGGGGTACCAACCGGACTGGATTCGTTCACGAATCGCCCGGGGCAGTCGATGCTGACCCTGCTCCTTTTCAATCAGCATCAGGTGCAAATCCAGGCGTTCACCCTCGGAACGCAAAAAACGCCAGGCATCGCCCCGGCCCTGCCGTTCACGAATGGCCAGGGCCTCCCGGGCCAGTTCCTGCAAACCCACCTGGCGTTCAATCGCCTGCCGTTCCCGGTCCAACAGATAACGCGAGGCAAGATGGCTGGCCACCACCGTGACCGCCATGGCCAGCCAGATGGACAGAAAAATCCGCCAGAACAGAGGGAACATAAAACGCTGCATCATGTGGGTATCCGGTAGCTGTATCCCAGTCCACGCACCGTCTCGATGCGGGGTGGGTCATCATTGCCCAGCTTCTTGCGAAGATTGCTGATGTGCATATCCAGAGTGCGGTCGTAGGCTTCCAGACGGCGCCCCAGCGCCCACTGCATGAGATCGGTCTTGCGGACCACGCTGCCGGCATGAGCCAGCAACACCTGAAGCACTTCATACTCGGTGCCCGTCAGTTCCAGAGGCGCGTCGTTCTGGTAGATGCGGCGCTGTCCGGGCTCTACCCGCAAGTCACCATAGGTCCGGCTGGCGTCCACCTCGGTTTTCTGGTCCCAGGCGATGCGACGAAGCAGTGCTTGCAGCCGCGCCACCAACTCCCTGGGGTTGCAGGGCTTGGGAATGTAATCATCGGCTCCCACCTCAAAGCCGACAATCCGGTCGGTTTCATCGCCACGGGCCGTCAACAGGATCACGGGTAGGTGCGTCTTGCCCCGGAGTTCCCTCAGAACATCCAGGCCATTGATATCCGGCAGCATAATGTCGAGCACCACAATGTCACAATCCTGACCAAGCGCGAGGGCCAGCCCATCACGACCATTGGCCGCCTCACGCACACTGAAGCCCTGGCTGGCCAGGTAACGGGCCAGCAGCTCCCGTAACTCGTCGTCATCTTCAATCAACAGTACCCGGTTCTGCATAGTCTTCTCTCTGGGATGTGCCGGCCACAGTCTAGCATGGCCATTCCGAACCGCTGCGGGCGGGCTCCCGGCCTTTACCGAACCTTTACGTAGCCCTGACACCATCTGACGTTGCGGCGGCGTAGCATGGCCATCATCCATTGTGAGCAACGACGAGGAAAGACCTATGAAAGCAAAAACCACTCTGTTAACCGCTGGTGTACTGATGGCAAGCCTGATGACCGCGAGCCCGGCTGTTCTGGCGGAACGGCACGGCAAACACCACCAGAACGGCAAGTGGGACAAACAGGAACTGTGCGAGAACTTCCGTGAAGGCAAAGGCCCCTTTAACCGTGCAGAGCGCCAGGCCGAAAGGGAAAAGTACCGGGCAGAAATGGCCGATCGCCTGAAACTGAACGAGGAACAGCGCCAGATCTGGACGGAGATCCATCAGGAACGACAGGCCAAACAGGAAAAACGCATGAACCAGTGGCAGGAAAAAATGCAGGAACGCTGCGACAAAGGTGGGAAGCAAGACAAGGAGTGATCAAATGGCGGGTTCTGGCGTATGGTAGAAGGTATTCGTCAACGACCTGAAACCAACCATGTCAGAAAACGCGCCACGCGAACTCACTCTGGAGACCCGAGCCAGTATTGCCGACATCCCGAAATCGGACTGGCAACGACTGGCGGGGGTCTCCAACCCGTTTCTTCGATACGAATTCTTTCAGGCACTGGAAGAGAGCGGCTGTACCCGCACCGAAACGGGCTGGACACCCAGCCACCTGGTATTCAAACACGAAGGCCGGATTGCAGGCCTGGCCCCCGCCTACCTGAAAACCCACTCTATGGGTGAATATGTGTTCGACTGGGCCTGGGCCGACGCCTACCAGCGATACGGCCTGCCCTATTATCCAAAGCTGTTGATCGCCATTCCGTTCACGCCTTCTGCCGGACCTCGACTGTTGCTGGACACCGGGGGGCGACGACAGCTGACACCCGAACGCCTGCACGACTTGCTGGACACCCTGACACACCAGCTGGGAGCACACTCCTGGCACTTACTGTTTCCCAACGCCGAGGACCAGCAACTGCTGGCACATGACGATGAACTCCATCGCATCGGCTGCCAATTCCACTGGCACAACCACAACTACCACAGCTTCGAGGATTATCTGGCGGCATTGAATTCCCGCAAACGCAAATCCATTCGCAAGGAACGCCGGCAAGTGGCGGAACAGGGCATCACCTTTGCCCGCTTCCATGGCAAGGATATTCCAGACCAGGTTCTGGCCGCCTTCTATGTGTTCTACCAGGCCACCTACCTGAAACGGGGTCAGAGACCTTACCTGAACAAGCGTTTTTTTGAATTGCTGAGAGAACGACTACCCGAGCATATGCACGTGATCATGGCGGTCAAACAGGGCGAAATGATTGCCGGGGCCCTGTTTCTGGCGGGAAAAACCACGCTTTACGGCCGCTATTGGGGCTGCCTGGACGAGTACAATCACCTGCATTTCGAGACCTGTTACTACCAGGGAATCGAGCTGGCGCTGGCGCTTGGGCTGACACAGTTTGATGCCGGCGCCCAGGGCGAACACAAACTGGTTCGGGGGTTTGAGCCGGTGATCACCCACTCCTGGCACGGCATACAGCATCCGGGATTCCGGGACGCCATTGCCAACTTCACCCGGGAAGAAGCAGAGCAGGTGCAAGGGTATTTTGCCGAGGCGGAAACCTTACTGCCGTTTAAACAACAAACACCCCAATAGTCTGTATACTGATTGACCAGGACAGAACTTCAATCAGGTGAACGGCCATGGATACCGGTCTGCCAGCAAGCATACTCACCTCACTGGACCCGCCCCTGATGGTGGCAATGGGCGCCTTTGTGCTGGCGCTGCGCAGCCTGATACTGGCATCCCGGTTACGGAACAAAAACCAGCACCGCGCCATACGAAGCGGCTAAGCTTGTTTAGCTGTCGGCAATCCGGAAACCAATTTTCAGGCCTACCTGATAATGCCCCACCTTTCCGTCGACAATATGGCCACGGGTTTCCGTTACCTCGAACCACTCCATATTGCGAATACTCTTCCCGCACTCATCCAGCGCGTTCTGAATGGCATCTTCAATGCTCGTCTTTGATGAGCCTACGATTTCCACTTTTTTGTAGACATGGTGATCAGACATGACAGCCTCCTGACTCAAGAATATTTACACCTTGAGCCTAGAAGCCAGCGCGAGCTTGGGCAAACTACCATTCTTTAACCTGCTTCATCCATTGACCGTCAAAAGGCGTATCATCTTGCCTGTAGCATGCTGCAAATACTCGAACCTGACCTGTGAATGAAACGACTACTCAAATACGCCGCGGGCCTGCTTGGCGCCCTGCTGTTGCTCCTGGGCGGCCCCCTTCTGTTGGCCGCCAGCAGCAGCCTTGAGGTTGCGGAGAGCTGGCGTACCGCCAGCCGGGAAAGCGCCGGCATCGCGCCCCGACCGGAACAGGTGGAGGAGGCCATTATTCAGGTCTACGGCGCTCGCGCCTGGAGCTGGCGAGGCTACTTTGCGGTGCATACCTGGATTGCGACCAAAGAACAGGGGGCTGATTATTATCAGGTGCACGAGGTCACCGGCTGGCGCAACTACGTGGTCAATTCCCGCCCCGGCGACCCGGACAGGCACTGGTACGGCGCCAGGCCGGATATGAAGCTTCGCTTCATAAACACTTGCCTCACCCATGTGCGCTTCTCTCCGGCCATCCATGGCCTCCGACATTTTTGGGAGACCACCCCCACCCCTGAGCTGCCCTGTCCCAAAGTCAAAGCTTGGCGAATTCCAGATACCGACTGGCTGCCTGCTTCTTCTCATCCTGGCTGTTCAGCAACTCCAGCCGCAGCTTATCGATGATCTTCAAATAACCATCCAGCGGGGACTGTTCTTCGCCCTGCTCTTTTGAAGCCTCAATAAACGCCTGCTGTTTCTCACGAATTTCGTTCAGTTTCTCCAGCGCGTTTTGCATTGCCGCAATTCGCGCCGAGACAGCGCCACTCATCTCTGGTTCAGCATTGCGAACACCGAGCGCGGTTTCCACCGCCGGGGCCGACTCGGTGTTCTGCTCCGCCAGGTCCAGCTCTTCCAGAGTGCGGACTTCACCGTCAGTGGTCAGGTAAATACCGGAGGCCTTGATCTGGCCCAGAGGCACGCCCTGAGGATTGGTCAGGGTGAAGCGGTCGTCCACACTGTCAACGTACAGAGCCTGGACCCCAACCTCCGCCAGTGAACGAAGATCCTGGCCGCCATCAGCTGTCTGTACCCACACCGACAGGGACTGGAATATCTCATCGTTAGCGTCTATCCAGCGATTTCCGTCGTCATCAAACGCGGCCAGCTCGCTGAAGCCAGATCCACTCTCCGGGCCAAACAATTCGCTGCCATCGTCCACTTTACCGTTGCCATTGCGGTCAAAAACCAGATATCCGCTGCCCGCCCCCAGAGAGGCGAACTGGGCAGTCTCGCCGTTGCCGGTCATGTCGAATTCAAACAGGGTGTCGGTCAGTCGCGCGGTAGAAGCGCCGAAGTTGATCACCAGCGGATCGGTCAGGGGACGCTCCTGAATCTGGATCAGCTCGGAGTATTCATAGCTGCGGGACTGTGACTGTCTGAGCGACAGGGTAAAGTCGATGGTTTCACCATTGTCGAGGGTGATGCTGCCAGTCGACGCGAAGCTGCGGGTTTCGCTTTCGGAGTAGAACATATAGCGACCGGCAGAAACCGACAGGCTCTTCGGCGATTCCGCAGCCGCTTCGCCCCCCAGGGCGGCGCGGCTAACCGTCAGCGCCTGCTGCCCCATCAGGAACAGCTCTGAAGACTTTTCAACCAGTTCCGAACTGGTGAAGGTGGCCGCTCGGTTGTCTCCAGTCACCTCACTGGTGCTGGAAAACGCCATCTGTTCCTGGCTGCTGTAGCGATAGGCCGCCTGCCGGATCAGCGACACTTCGGTGCCCCGATTGGTCTGCCCCTGCGGCTCCGGGGCGGCAGACTGGCGGATTCTCAGTTGGGAACTGTCAAACGCCGATACCTGGCGGCTGCTGTCCTGGAACAGGGAAATCTGGCTGGATGAAATCATGATGCGGTACCTCAGTGACACTGGGTCACTTAACGGCACTACCACCAGAAACTTGAGCAGTTTTTAACCACGACCGCCAATAAACTCAGAGCCAATAACGAACCGTTGCGGCGGCCAGCAGGCCAATAGCAATAGCAGGAAGCGGCTTGTGGAGCACCAGCATGGCAACCGCCGTGGCCACCAGTGCCGCCAGCGCGCCCGGATCGCCGGCCACCGCCATGGGAACGATGATGGCGATCAGCACCGAGCTGGCCATGGTATTGATGAAACTCTCCACCCGTGGATTGATGCGTACAAACGACATCACAAACACACCGCCGAAACGGGTAATCAGAGTGACCAAGGTCATGATGGTGATCAGCGCCATCACGCCAAGGGTTGTGGTTTCAATGGTCACCGGTCACCTCCCGCTGGTTGTCCGCCACCGCGGATTTTGGTTCCAACCAGACCAATCCGACCAAACCACCGGCGATTGCGCCAACCACCACGTGCATATTGGGTGGCAGCCACTTCCAGGCGGCAAGGAATCAAACTGATAAGGGTAGGAGGCGACAGACATCTGAAGAAGCTAAGCCGGATAGTGCAAAACGCGTATAGGTAGAAACCACCATCAGGCGATTTTTTTCTTACCGACGCTCAGGCAGTTAGATGATTAAATCAAACAAGGTCACAATTCCGACGGCCTCCAAGGTTGACGTTCACGTAAACTTGAATTAGCTTGAATTTCGTCCAGCCCCAAAAGGGCAACCCGACCAATCCTTCGGGAGGACACCTGAAATCGACACCCTGGCCACAAGCCAGACCGACAAAAACAAGACAGAACCTGCCGCCGGGATCCGGCTGTGCGGGAGAGGATTTCAACATGCTGTTCAGCCATCCGGAGTTCGATCACCACGAACACCTGTCGTTTTTCTGCGACGCCGAAACCGGCCTCAAAGCCATTGTCGCTATTCACAACACCTCCCGCGGCCCCGCGTTGGGCGGTTGCCGAATGTTTCCTTACGCCAGTGATGAAGAAGCCCTGCGGGATGTGCTTCGCCTGTCCAGGGGCATGACCTACAAATCGGCCCTGGCCAATCTGGACCTGGGGGGCGGCAAATCGGTGATTATTGGCGATCCGCGAAAGCACAAGACGCAAGCTCTGCTGGAAGCGATGGGCAAGCACCTGGAAAGCCTGGGGGGCCAGTACATTGCGGCCGAGGACTCCGGCACCAGCGTGCCGGATCTGAAAGTGATGGGGCGCCATACCCGCCATGTGGCCGGCGTTGCCTACCGCACCGGATTCGATGGCTACCCCAGTAACGGAGACCCTTCTCCTGTTACCGCCTACGGCACCTTTGTTGGCCTCAAAGCAGCTGTAAAACACCGGCTCGGCAGCGACGACCTCACCGGCCTGAAAGTGGCCATCCAGGGCATCGGTAATGTCGGATTCCGCCTGGCCCAACACCTGAAAGACGCGGGCGCTGAACTCTGGGTGAACGATATTCACGCCGACAACATGCAGCGAGCTGTCGACCAACTCGGCGCACACGCCGCCTCAGCGGAAGACATACTAACCCTGCCCGTCGATGTTATTGCACCCTGCGCCATGGGCGCCGTGCTGAACGACCGCAGTATTCCTGCCATTCGCGCCGGTATCGTCGCAGGGGCTGCCAATAATCTGCTGGATCGCCCGGAACACGACGCGGCACTGAAACAGCGGGGCATTCTGTACGCTCCGGACTTCGCGATTAACGCCGGCGGCATCATTGATGTGTTCTACGAACGCACAGGCGCATCCCCGGAAAAAGTGCGCGCCCATGTGGAAACCATCGGCGACACCCTGACGGAAATTTTTAACCGTTCTGACCGCACCGGGCTCCCTACCGGTGAAATCGCCAATGAACTGGCGGAAGAGCGGTTCACCAAGCATGCCGCGGGTGCTGGGCTGGCGCCCCAGCGGCTGTCTCGCACCGGATAACCTGACACCGGTGCTTCCCCTTGGGAGCCGCAGTCTCTGCGACTCCATTTTTAACCCCAGTAACAAAAACAAGACCTTCGGGAGAAAACCATGTCTGTCTCATCATCCGGTTCTGCTGCCTATTCCGGCACCCTTGAGGGCTCCAATGCCCAGCGCGGGCTCTGGTCATCACGGCTCGCGTTCATTCTCGCGGCCACCGGTTCCGCTGTGGGCCTCGGAAACATCTGGAAATTCCCCTACGTAACCGGCGAAAAAGGCAAAACCATCTTTGACCTGCTGGACTTCTTCACCGCCAACATCCTGCTGCCCCTCGGCGGACTGCTGGTCGCGCTGATGGCCGGCTGGGTGATGTCCAAACCGGCCATGGAAAAGGAACTGGCTCTGTCTCCGGGCACGTTCAACCTGTGGTTTGTCACCGTGCGCTTTATCACCCCGATTGCGGTGGGTGTGGTGTTCATCTACAACCTGATGTAAGTAACGCTCACCACTGATCGAGGGAGGCCTTCAGGGTCTCCCCGATCCTGGCGTACAGCTTCAGATCCACCAGATCCTCAGCCCGGGTCCGCCCCAGATTCAGGGCGGCAATCGGCTTGTTCCAGTCGCTGGCTGGAACTGAATGGGCGGGTTCGATGCTCAGTCATTTCCGTTAAGACTCAGTGGCTCGGAATGTCAGGTTTCGGCGTCGGTGCACCTTTGCAGAATAGTACGCATCTTCTCCGCACCGAGCTCATTCATCAACGCAATATTTCGGTCGGGAATGCCATCTACGTCGGGATAGTTATCGATAGCCGCTTCCAGACTCGCCTCCCGCAACAGGTGCAGCATGGGGTACGGCGAGCGGTTGGTGTAGTTCTCCGCGGCCCCGGCATCGGTTCCGGCGAACTGATAGTCCGGATGGAAACTGGCAATCTGGAAGACACCTTCCAGCTCCAGATAGCTCAGCAAGGCATCCGCGGCATCGAGAAATTCGTTGTAGGCGAAAAAATCCTGCAACACGCCAGGATGAATCAACAACGTGGTTTCGACGTCCGGTTCGTCTTCCAGGCGCTGCAGTTCTGACTGCAACGCCTGTAACAGCTCATCCTCGTTCTCCGCCTCGCTAACGACAAAACGCACGCGGTTCTTGACCAACTCGCGCTTGGCAAAGGGGCACAGGTTGTAACCAACTACCACTTCTTCAACCCATTGCCGGGTGGCGCTTACAACCTTTGATTCACTCATAGGTAACCCTGGCTCCGAAGATAATCATCATAGGTGCCACTGAAGTCCGTCACCCCATCAGCCTTGAGCTCAATAATCCGCGTCGCCAGCGAAGAAACAAACTCCCGATCATGGCTCACGAAAATCAGTGTACCCGGATAGTTCTCCAGCGCCAGGTTCAGCGCCTCGATGGACTCCATATCCAGGTGGTTGGTGGGCTCGTCCAGCAGCAGTACGTCCGGGTCAGAAAACAGCGCCTGTGCCAGCAGCACACGCAGTTTCCAGCCCGGCGCCAAGGCACTCATGGGGCCGTTATGCTGCTCCAGCGGGATATCCAGGCCCAGCAGCAACTCACCGGCTCGGGATTCCGCGGTGTAGCCATCCATTTCGGCAAACTGCACCTCCAGGTCTGCCACGGCCATGCCGTCTTCCTCACTCATCTCCGGCAGCGAATAAATGCGGTCCCGCTCTTTTTTCACATTCCAGAGTTCTTCGTGGCCCATAATCACAGTGTCCATCACGGAGCACTGTTCATAGGCAAACTGGTCCTGACGGAGCTTGCCGAGCCGGGTATTCGGTTCCAGCATGACCTGGCCCGCCGATGGCTCCAGATCACCACCCAGAATTTTCATCAGGGTGGATTTGCCGCAGCCATTGGCCCCGATCAGGCCGTAACGGTTGCCGTTGCCGAATTTGGCAGACACATTTTCAAACAGGGGCCGCGCCCCGAACTGCATGGTGAGATTGGCGGTAGAGATCAAGAAACAAACCTGTCGAAGTGAGGGCCAGCAAACGCCGGCGAAAAGAAAGCCGGCATTGTACAGGTTTGCACCAGAGACTGTGAGGCCGCAGAAACACGGACAAAAACCGCTTGCCTCAGAACGCCGCTGAGGGCAGCATTCCGGTCTGTGTTCCATTCACCCAACGACAGGAAATTGATCATGGCACAAGCAACCGCACGCCACATTCTGGTAGACAGTGAAGCCAAGTGTGAGGAACTGAAGAAAGCGATCGAAGGTGGCCAGGATTTCGCCGAAGTCGCCAAGCAGCACTCGTCCTGCCCTTCCGGCCGTAACGGCGGCGATCTGGGCTCTTTCGGCCCGGGCCAGATGGTGCCGGAGTTCGATAAAGCCGTTTTCAACAGCGAGCTCAATACTGTGATCGGCCCCATCAAGACCCAGTTTGGCTACCATTTGCTGGAAGTCACCAGCCGCAGCTGATCCGATGATCGGCCCGGCCGGTGTTCGGAATATCTCCGACGCCGGCTGGAGTGCGTCCTATTCTGACCCCGCCGGCGGTGCCATAAACCTCGATATCTGCCGTCCTATGCTTTCCACCGGCTCCATGATCGCCTGCTGAATACTGCTAGTCACAACCTGAGAAAACTGCTTACCAGCGGGGCTTTCGAGGAACTCCAGGTACAGTGCCAGCTCCTGGGCGCTCACCTTGTCGTAGGTATAAAGATAGCTGTCGTAGACCTGCTGGCCAACCACGCCCCGCAACATTCCTCGCTGGTTCTCGATACGGCGCTCCAGCTGTTCATAGTGCATTGATTCGCTACTGAGCGCCGACATGGCGGTGGCCAACCCCAGCTGGACAGCAATGGTGGTATCCACCGCGCTTTCAGTTGCGCGGGCGGCCCGGTCGAATCGATCGAACATCTCGGCTTTGGGAGTGCCTTTGTACTTTCGATTCAATTCCGGTGCGCGGGCCCGTATCTGCGGCCAGGCTTCCGGCGCCGAGGCGGCAATCTCTGCGTTCGAGATTTTCCGGGCGATGGGTGTCTGGTACCACTCACTCACCGCCTGAAGCTGTTCGTCCGTGAGTTGTGCTTGCAGATCGGTAATGATCTGTTGCTCAATTTTGTCGGCACTGAAACTGCTGCTCACCACATAACCAACGGTATCTGCCACCATGGGTGGCACCTGCCCGCGTTGTTTCAGTCCTTCCCGAATACCCTGGCTCAACATGGCCGGGTATTGCTCAACGATGTCGTCAATCGGAGAGATTTCGAGCACACGGGCGGCATCCGGGGCCGCCTGAGCTGAGCCCACGCCAAGTAGGGCCGCGACTAAAACAGGTTTAACTAGGGCCAATCGCTTCATTTACCTATCATCCTGACTGATGCAATGACTCTACTTATGCCATGGGCCTCAGGCTGGCAGCAAGCAATCCCGGGGTTCAGGAGATGACAGTTTGGTAGGAATACGCAACTCGCCAGGCCGAAAGAAAAAGCGTCGCCACAAGGCTGCAAAAGCACGCTGGCTTCGCCTGGTTAAATGGTATGGGCCACCGGTGGCCGGCTTACTGATCGGGATCTGGGCCACGCTCCGCTTCAGCCTGCTGGCTCCGGATCCCCCGGCGAGACCGGAAAATCTCTGCGACATTTTCCGGGAGCATCCAGTCTGGTACGACTATGCAAGCGCGTCACACCAGCGCTGGGGCACCCCCATTGCCACCCAGATGGCCTTTGTCTATTACGAATCATCGTTTCGAAGCCATGCCAGACCACCGCGTACCCGGCTATGGGGTCTGATTCCGTGGGCAAGACCAACCACAGCCTTCGGTTACGCTCAGGCCCTTGATCCAGCCTGGCAGGAATACCTGGCAGCAAACGATGGTGACTGGCTGACGGTGCGCAGCGATATGAAGTACGCCCTGGATTTCGTCGGCTGGTATAACCGCCTGAGCCACCAGCAACTGGGTATCCCCTATACCGCCCCGAGGGAACTGTACCTGGCCTACCATGAAGGCAGAACCGGCTATGCCCGGCGCTCCTTCGACCGCAAGCCGCAGCTTCAGGCCCTGGCCAGCCGGGTCCGGGCCAGGGCTTACCGCTACCACAACCAGCTGCAGCAGTGCGAAGCGGAATTCCAGTGTTGGCGCTGGTATCAGTTCTGGCCGTTCTGCTCGGCCGAAGATTGAGCTACAGCCCCCCCCCCCGAAATCTCGATCACTGATTCCAGACCCTGCAAGCGCTCTACCAGAAACTCCATGACTATTCTTACCCGAGCCATCTGCTGGGTATCCTGATTCACATGGAGCCAGAGGTCGATGCTTTCGCCCTCCAGAGGATCAGACAGCCGCCGCAGTTCCTTTGTCGCGTCGCCCAGATAACAGGGTAGTACCGCCAGGCCCGCCCCGGCCCGGGCAAGGGCATGCATGGATTGCAGGCTATTGCAGCGAATCACGGACGTAACGTTTTTCAGCTGTTTGCGGTACCAGCGCCCCGTTGCCAGGTGGCTGAAGGATTCGTCCGGCAGTATCCAGGTACAACCTTCCGGCTGATTCTCGATATCCATGTTCCGGTGCCGACGACAGTATTTTGCTGCGCCATAGACCGCAGACTCGATCGCTGCAATCCGCTCACCCTCCAGCGTTGCCTGGGGTTTGTTCTCCGGCCGAAGGGTAAGGTCTGCTTCCCGGTGGCTGAGATTAGCCACATCGTTGTCGGTGAGAACTTCCAGCTCAATCTCGGGATAGGTGCGCACCATCTCGGCCAGAATCGGGCTGAGCAGTTCATTCATCATCACGTCTTCGGCGGCCACACGAACCTTGCCAACCGGTGCGGAATCATCCTCCACCAGTTTGCGTTCAAGGTTTTCCATATCGGTAGCCAGCCGTTCAGCCTCCCGAAAGGCCATTTCTCCCACGGGGGTGAGCTGCAATCCGCTCTGGTTACGCTCAAAAAATTGCACCCCCAGCGACTCTTCCATCTGATCAAGTCGCCGTAAAACAGTCGTTTGGTGAACACCCAGAATTTCACCGGCTTTTGCAAGCGTTCCGCCTATTGCAAGGGCCCTTATATATCGAAGATAATCCCAGTCCATAATCACTGCATATTTGCAACAAGGGTACGGATTTTAACGTATTCAAGCTGCAAAAAAGAATCCTTAGAATTGAACGTAAATTAAAGATAGATCGCTAACAATCCACCAGATGAAGGAGGAAGGCGCTATGACTCAGAACCATATCGCAACCGTTAAACCGCTGCCGTCCAGTATCCTCCACAACAGTACTGAGGTCAGGCGCCAGTATACCCGCGCTGCCGCAAGGCAGGCGATGCAGTTTATCAGCCGCAAGGTGCGAATTTTCAATCGCAAAGCGGTAGCCGTGGCGCAGGATATGCCCCAGATTCAGGGCGGTCACTGAAATAGACTGCACACCTTTCGGGGTTGCTGAATAAAAAAAACGCCGGCATGTTTCCATGCCGGCGTTTTTTTGTCCGGTTGTGCCTGGTCAAAATTCCCAGATCACTTTGCGTTTCTGCTCGAACCACTCGTTCATCTTGCGGTTGTAGAAATCCTCGATGACATTGCGTTTGATCTTCATGGTTGGTGTCAGCACCCCGTTTTCCATGGTCCAGGGTTCACGCACCACTACCACAAAGGCCACCTTTTCGTGAGACTCACACTCCGCATTCACGGAATCCAGTTCATCCGCCAGCTCTTGTTCCAGCTCGCTGTGACTGCCTCCCCGCTCCAGTTCATCGCGGGCTTCCTCGGAAAGCAGTACCATCAGGCACGGCTGGGGCTGGTTGGCACCGGCCACACACACCACTTCCGCCTTGGGGTGATTGAACCGGTTCTCGATCGGCACCGGCACCACGTATTTCCCCTTTGAGGTTTTGAACAGGTCTTTTACCCGCCCGGTAATGCGCAGGCATCCATCACGGTCAATTTCACCCATGTCACCGGTTTTGAGAAAACCGTCATCCGTCAGATCTTCCCGGGTTTTTTCCTCGTTCTTGTAATAACCGAGCATCTGGCCCGGGCTCCTCACCTGAACCTCGCCTCCTTCCCCGATTCGATGCTCAACGCCCGGGTTGGCCATACCAACGGTGCCCACCTTGGCCTGGCCCGGACGGTTGGCATGGGAATAGCCGAAGTTTTCGGACATGCCGTAGACCTCCAGCAATTCCAGACCAAGGCTCCGGTACCAGCCGATGATCTCTGCCGAGAGCGGAGCCGCACCGGTGAGTGCCGCCCGGCAATGATCCAGCCCCAGCTGTTTGAGCACCTTTTTCTTAACCAGCGTGTTCAGAATGGGGATATTGAACAGCAGTTTCTGCTTCTTCGGCGGCAACTTCGCATTCACCCCCAGGTAGAATTTCATCCACAGGCGAGGCACCGAGAAAAACAGGGTTGGGCGGGCCCGCTGCAGATCCTCCTGGAAGGTATCCAGCGAGTTGGCAAAATACAGATGGAAACCGTAATACAGCGACTGAGTCTCTACCGCCGCCCGCTCGGCCACATGGGCCAGGGGCAGATAGGACAACATACGTTCGCTGGCCGAGACGGGGAATAGCTGCTGCAGCCCGTCGGCAACCGAAATCATGGTCCGGAAGCTGTGCATCACGCCTTTCGGCCGCCCGGTGCTGCCAGAGGTATAGACGATAGTCGCCAAATCATCGGGATCAGGCATTTTGGGCTTTGCCGGGGACTGTTCGGCAATGATGTCCAGCCATTTCGGCGTGTCGTCCCGGGGTGATAACGGCAGCGAGATAATGGGCAATTGCTCGGGAATATGGCCCTTGATGTCGTGCCAGCCATCGGCCGTGCCATCGAGTTTGCCGAGAAACAGCAGTTGCGCTTCACTGTGGTCCAGAATATAGACCGCGGTCTCGCCGTTCAGGGTAGGATAGAGAGGCACACTGACGTACCCTGCCGCCCAGATGGCCAGATCGGCCAGAATCCAGTGGGCGCTGTTTTTGCCCAGAATCCCGATATTGCTTCGCTGCGGCAGCCCCAGCGTGTTCAGGTGGGCGGCCATGCGCGACACCTGATCGGCGGCCTCACGCCAGGTAATATCTTTAACACGCCCGTCCGGGTAGGGCTGGGTCAAATAGACGTTGTCGGGGGTATGCTCGGCCCAGTAATAAAGACAATGCAGCGAAGTCTGCTTGTTCGGATCTACGGCCATTGTGCGTCCTTGTTATTGTTTTCTTCCTCTCCATACTAGCCAACTTTCCGGCCCCCTCAATAGCAATAACAATCCCGGTGATTGGCCGTTTAGCTCGAATCTGGGACCTGTCACGCAAAATTCTTCGTGACATCCGTCAAGTCTGGTCTAGATTGAGAGGTGCAGCGTACAGATTGTCATCACCTCAGGAGGTCGTTATGAAATCGTCAACGCGCTCTGTTCTGATCTTTCCGGCCTGGGCCCTGATTCTGGTCGGTTCCGGTGCCTTCCTCTACAGCGCCTGGGCAGGCATGCTCGGTTCCTGACTTTACAAACGCTATCGTCTGAAGCGGGTTTCCAGCACGACGGCCGAATTGGTTCGTTCGACGCCTTCGAGATTGCCAATGTCGTCCAGCACCTTGCTCAACTCCTCCAGGGTGCGGGCCTGGACGATCGCAATCAGGTCGTATTCCCCACTCACAGCAAACAACTGCGCCACCTGGCTGATGCGTTCCAGCTCCGTGTTGGTTCGGGCGGTCAGTTTCTGCCGAACCTTGATAGACACATGGGCTTCCACCTGCCCTTCCAGATAATCCCCTCCCAGGATCACCGAATAGCCGCGAATGACACCGCTGGCCTCCAGCCTGGCAATACGGTTCTGAATCGTTGATCGGGACACGTGCAGTGCTTTGGCCAGTTCGGTCACACTCGTACGGGCATTGCGCCGAAGCAGGGCAAGCAGTTTCTGATCGCGACTTTCTGTCATTTTGATCCCTTGAGTTATCATTTCGAAAAAATCATAGATCACTTCGATCATTCTGGCACTGCAAACCGGCGGCTTACGCACTCATACTGATAAAAAACAATTTTGAGGTGCCGCCATGATTATTCGCCCGGTTCGTCATGACGACCTGAACGATCTGTACGAGATAGCCTGCGAGTCCGGCCCGGGATTTACTTCCCTGATGCCGGACAAAGACCGGCTATCCCGAAAAATTGAGGGCTCAATTCGTAGCTTCCGCTCACAGGCCGTCGACCACAGCGAACAACGCTATCTGTTTGTGCTTGAAGAGGAGACTTCCGGGCAGATCATGGGTACAACCGGCATTACCTCTGGAACCGGCCGGTCGCAACCGCTTTACCATTTTCGCCACAGCACCCTCACTCATCACTCCAGAGAGTTGGGGCTCCGGCGCTCCGTGGGCGCGCTCACCCGCTGCGTGCACTATCGGAACTGTACGGAGTTCTGTTCACTGTATCTGCGCCCGGCTTTTCGCCGCGCCAATGCCGGCAAATTACTCTCCAAAGTCCGCTTCGCCTTCATCGCCCAACATCTGGACCGCTTTCCGAACCTGGCCATTGCCCAGATGCGGGGTGTGGCCGATGAACACGGCCAGTCGCCCTTCTGGGACTGGCTGCGGGATCACTTTATTGATCTGGATTTCAGCCAGGTCACGCAACTGGCGGGTGCCGGTTCACTGGACTTCGTCGAGGACCTGATGCCCTCATTACCGCTCTACACTCATTTGGTGAGCAACCCGGCCCGGGCTGTCATCGGTCAGGTGCATCCGGACACCAGGCCCGCGCTGGCCATGCTCAAGGCAGAGGGGTTCCGCCATCGGGGAATGGTGGATCTGTTTGATGCCGGCCCCACAGTGGAATGCCGCACGGATAGCATTAGCAGTGTCCGTGAATCTGCTCTGGTGTCGGCAGACATCGGAAGAATCACAAACCAACACCTTACAGACACAGGCCATCCGGTGCTTGTGGCCAATACCGGGCTTGAGGATTTTCGCGCGATGGTTGTGAATACAGACGTTCATGCCCTGGCCAGCGGCCGGATCGAGCTGTCAACCAAGCAGGCCGATGCACTGGGCCTCAGCGTGGGCGCATCGGTACGAACCCTGCCCCTGGGCCAGCAAGCCATTCCGGCGGCCTCAACCCATGTCACAGATTCAGCGGAGGTTCACTATGCACTCTGACGTCGACACCCTGTTTCGCGCGCTCTGGGAGAACTACCGGGCCGTAACGCCTTCGGCGGATCGCATTCATGGCCTGCTGGCCGAGCGCGAGAACACCGCCATCGTGAATGATCACATCGCCCTGAGAACCTTCAACCTGGCGCCGGTGGGTCTGGACGCCCTGGCTGCGCACTTCCTGGCGTTAGGTTACCAACCTGGTGGCGAATACCATTTTGAAGCCAAGAAGCTCTATGCCCGGCATTATGAGCACCCGGACCCGGAGGTACCGAAAGTGTTCATCTCCGAACTACTGGTGGAACAATGCTCTGACCAACTGCAAACGGTGGTGCAGCGTCTCGTCGACCAGATCGATCCGAAAGCCGTCCAGACGGATGACTTTCTCTACTCGGGCCGGCACTGGACTCTGGATTACTCAACCTATCGACAGTTGCTTGAGGAAAGTGAATACGCAGGCTGGCTGGCAGCCTGGGGCTATCGTGCCAACCACTTTACCGTGAGCATCAACCATCTGGACACAATTCACTCGGTACCGGAGATCAACACACTGCTGAAGGAACAGGGGTTTTCCGTGAACGCCAGTGGCGGCGAAGTGAAAGGCTCACCGCAGGACTGCCTGGAACAGTCGTCGACCATGGCCGACCGCGTTACCGCGCATTTCACCGATCAGGACGCGGTCATTCCGAGCTGCTTCTACGAATTTGCCAAGCGCTATCCAATGGCCAACGGCGAACTCTATAGCGGTTTCGTAGCGGCCTCCGCCGATCGCATTTTCGAGAGCACTCACAGTTAGTATCCGGGCAACGAGGGAGGGCTTCAGGGCCAGCCCTCCTCACCCAGCAGAGGAACAAAGCGTACATCGCCATAGCTCTCATGCTCATACTCGGAATCCGACACCCGGGTGATGCAGAGCAGCTCCTGAGCGCCACTCTCAGCGCCCACCGGAATCACCAGCCGGCCGCCGACGGCCAGCTGTTGCTTGAGGGTCGCCGGCGCCGGACCATGGCCCGTCGCAGGTCACTCAGATCCTGTCCGTCTTTGTTCATAAGGCGCCCCTCCTCATGATTACCTGTCGTTACAAAGGCATAACTTTTTTACAACAGTGCGAAAACCAAAGACTGACTACTTTTTAACCACAGGTTACTCCCGATACCGACACAGGAGAACCAGACAACAACAAAAAGATCAGGGCCCACAAACCGGCCCGAATGGAGCGCAGACCATGTCAACATCCGTTGATCATCTTCAGGAACGTACCCAGGACGCCAGCGACCTGCTAACGGACATCGTGCCCTCGGCCATTACACTCGCCACCATGCTGCGCCACCGGAAAATGGCAGCCTGGTTGCGGGAAGAATTTGATGGCTACGCCGACAAAGACAAAGCCCCGCCCTACCGACGCGACCTGCCCGGCCACATTGTTGCCAAATCTCCCCAATGCGGCTGGATTCCGGCACCGGTGGATGAGCGCCAGACCGCGGAATACGGCCATCTGGATCTTCCGGAAGGCATCAAGGCCCTGGAACAGGTGTGCCTGAACTGCAAGAAAGGCAACGGACATCGGGTGTTGCTGGAGAAAGACGACATGGCGCTTGTGCAAAAACAGATCATTCTGAAGGCGGAACTGGCGATCAATATCAGCCGGGAAGTGTACTGCCGCCTGTTGCGAACCATCCGCTCGGCGATCTACCTCTGGACAGAATCCCTGACTGACGCTGGCATGACCGGGGAGCACAACCACTACAGCCCGGAAGAACGCAAAACCGTGGAGCACCTCGACACCCCTGAGGCTTTCTGGCGCCAGGCCATGGAGCAGGTGGATGAGCTGCCCGTGCCCGATGTCAGGGAACTGGGGTTCCTTGAGCGTATGTTTGGTCGCGCCGGCTAAGACTCAGCCATCGCCGCCCGGCGGATCGGGCGGCTGAAGCCAACTGCGCTTTGCCCATACCGGGATTGAACGATCAGGCTATACTGCCGTCAGATGGGCAGCCCCGGTATTACAGAAACTGCGGGGCCAGCCATTGATCGTATACGACAATGGAGGCGCAGAATGCAGGAGGCACGTTACGCACTCACCCTACCCTGGCTGTTCGCGGCCCTTCTGTTTGTGTGTACAGCCAAGGCCCAGGGCAATGACGGGCTGATCAACCGCATTGAAGCCCTGCAGGCTGGCTACCCGGTATCAGTGCTGGAATCCCGGCTATATGCCAAGGAAGCACTGACGCGATTCTACGAAGCCAGAGAGTACACGCTGGCCTGGGAGGACAGGCGCAATCGACAAGAACTGCTCGAAGCCATTCGGGAAGTGGCTGATGACGGCCTCAACCCCGGCGACTACCACTACGAGACCCTTGCAGCACTCGCCCTGAAAGACCTGAATGACAGCGCCGAGGAATTACAGACCGACCTTGACCTTGTGCTCTCTGATGCTTTCCTGCTGCTGGCTTCCCACCTCCACCATGGCAAGGTCAACCCCACGACCATCCATGCGGAATGGACTGCCAACCGCCAGCAACGGGAGATGCAGCCAATTTTGGCCGAAGCCCTGGCCAGCAGCACCGTCTACACCACCCTGCAAGACCTGAAACCTCGCTCTGCCGCCTATCATCAGCTGGTACAACGACGCAAAGAGCTGAATGAACTTATCAGCGCAGACTGGCCAGCTATCGCTTCGGGGCCGAGCATCCGACCAGGCGATACAGATAGCCGGATACCCGACATTCGTCGCCGCCTGGAACTGTTGGGCGACCTCTCGGGCGACCCACTGGAAGATGCCAACCGCGAACAATACGACGACGCCCTCGCCACTGCGATCCCGTTGTTCCAGGCACGTCACGGCCTGGAGCCAGACGGAATCGTTGGTCGAAACACCCTGGCGGCGCTGAACCTGTTGCCCCTGGAACGGATATACCGCCTGGACGCCAACCTGGAACGTTGGCGGTGGCTACCAGAATCCCTGGGAGAAACCTATGTAGTCGTCAACATTGCTGGCTTTGAACTGGTGCTGGTAGAAAACGGCGAGCAGGTGCATCGCCAACGGGTAATTGTCGGCAGGCCCTACCGGCAGACGCCAGTATTCAGCGACCGCATTCGCTACCTGGTGTTCAACCCGACCTGGACGGTACCCAGGAAGCTGATGATTGAAGACCAGTTGCCGATCATCCGCTCTGATCCGGAATACCTGGATCGCCTGGGTTTCAAAGTTTTCATGGGCTGGGGCGCAAACCAGAGCGAAGTCGACCCAGCAGAAATCGACTGGACGGAACTCTCGAAGAACAACTTTCCCTACCAGCTGGTTCAGCAACCCGGACCACAAAATGCGCTTGGCCAGGTCAAATTCATGTTCCCCAACCAGTACGATATTTACCTGCACGATACACCGGCGCAATCGTTGTTCAGCCGTCTGGACCGAACCCTGAGCTCCGGCTGCATCCGGCTGGAACGCCCCTTTGAGCTGGCGGAGCAATTATTGGCAAACACCAACGGATGGAACATGAACCGTATTGAGCAGACCCTGGCAACCGCCGAACCGGCAACCGTGGTGCTAGCGCAGCCTGTGCCTGTGTATCTGCAATACTGGACCACCTGGATTGATCAGGCCGGCATTCTCCAGTTCCGCAACGATGTGTATGATCGTGACCACCGTTTGCTGCAGGCACTGCGTGCAGATTCTGAGGGTGAAGCGTCACTGACACCAAGGAGCCTCTGATGAGACTGAAGCTTACAATGCTGGCGATCTTGGCCATCGCACTGTCCGCTTGCCAGAACCTTCCAGATGCAAAGGAAGGAGCCAACCGTAAAGTTGTTTTTCTCAAGGCCACACACTGCCTGGAGGAACCCGTCGGCGACCAGGATCGTATTCATTTTGGCCCCTGCCTGAAGATTACCGACATCAATGGAGAAGCGCCGACCGTGCGCAGCGACGGCTTTATCGAGCTGCCCGTTGCCCGGCCAATGACCATCGGCACCAGCTGTGTCTACCGCCATGCCGATGGCACGCCCATTCCTGCAACCGTGGGCACCGCTGAGTTTCAGGTGGATAGCACCACGTTTCCGGATGGCGGCCAGCGTTGGTACCTACATGCCCACGAGCAGGCACGAGGTGTCGTTGGCTGTCAGCCAACGCTCTCCACGTCGGTGTTTCCGACCCGAAAAACGGACTGACAAGAACCCTATTGCGGCGATGGCCAAATAACGGGGCCGTTACCATCCCTCCACAAAGCCCGCTGAAAATTGCGTACCGGGAAGCCCTGTGCCACGGTTAAAGCGTAACCCTTGAATGGAGGACAGGAAATGCTCTATTGGGCTATTGTTTGTCTCGTTATTGCAGTGATCGCAGGAATTCTGGGTTTCGGCGGTATCGCAGGAACGGCTGCCAGCTTCGCGAAGATACTGTTTTTCATCTTCCTGGTGCTTCTGGTAGTGTCGCTGGTCTTTAACGCCCTGCGCGGTAAGGGGCCAAAGGTATAGCATCAGCGATTTAACGGTCGTGGCCCTCCGGTAACCACGAGGGCCACCCCGGCTACCGCCACCACGCCCCCGGCAATGGCCAACGGCCCCAACCGCTCATTGAACAGAATAAAGGCTTCCAGTGCCGTTACCGGTGGCACCAGATAAAACAGACTGGCCACCTGGGAAGCCGCACCACGACGAATAAGCCACATCAGAATCAGAATGGCACTCACCGACAGCCCGAACACCAGCCATCCCAGGGCCAGACTGAATTGCAATGTCCATTCGATGTGCCGGGTCTCCAGGGTGAAGGCACCAATGGCGAAGAACGCCGCAGCCGCCGTATACTGAATCATGGTGCCCGATATCAGATCCACTCCGGTTCCGAAGCGCTTCTGATAGACCGTACCCAGGGAAATGCCGATCAACGACAAGCCTGCCCAGAGTATGGTGATCGGTGAAAAACTACCGCCATTGGCACCGCTGCCCAGCTTTTCCGCCAGCACCAACGCCACACCGGCCAGCCCCATGACCAGCCCCAGCCACTGCCTGCCAGCAACCGACTCCCGCAGAATCAGAACGGCTGCCAGCGCGGTTACCAGCGGTTGAAGACCAACAATCAGTGAGACCAGGCCTGAAGGCATGCCCTGATCGATGGCATAGAACACCCCGCCCAGATAGGTTCCCTGCACCAACAACCCGGTAATCGCCAGATGCCCGGCCCCACGCCAGCCCGGCCAACGGGATTTCATGGCCACGGCGAGAATAGCCAACGGCACCAGCGTCAGCAGCATACGGATCAGCAGCAGGGTAAAGGGTTCCGCATAAGGCAGACCATACTTGGCACCAATGAACCCGGTGCTCCACAACCAGACAAACAGGGCGGGGACAAAAAAGGAGTAGTAGATAGGTGGCATAAGTTCGGGCAGAGGCTGGAAAAAGAACCTCGACTATACCCGGCCAGTCAGGCCGGGAACAGGTACAGCCCTGCCGTTACAGAGGCGCGGTCACCCTATGGACTGGTGAGCATTGCCTGAAGCTTCTGGGTAAGCTCGACGGCCTCACAGCCCATGGGGGTGAGATAGCCACCATCCCGCTGGCTGATCAGCCCCTTGGCAAACAGGGTTTCCGCCGCCTTGACGGTTTCCGGTGCCGCAGAGTGTGCATGCACCTTGATACCCTCCTGGGTGGATGTGGAGGGAAACTTCAGCAGAAGGTTCAGTTCAGCAAGATGATTTGGAGAGAACGGCATGGAATACTCCTGGCTAGTCATATTCCCTGCAGTGTAGACCAAAGATCAACAAGTACGCGATTCGGTTACTGAAAACCTCTTGTGAACCGATCAACATTCCGTATCATCACGGCACCAAAATCCTACAATTACCGGTACATTCACAGGGCCAATACCGGTACATTTGGCGATGAGTTATCCATTATCAGGCGAGCAATGCAAACCTATTGTTTGAAGACACGGCCGGCTGCTTTATTCATTGGTCTTTTGCTGCTGGCACTAGCCGGCGGACTCCAGGCCGACAGCATCCAGCGCATTGTCCATCCGGATGGCCGGGTGGAATTCACCAATGTGAAAAGCAAAAGCCAGCCACGAGCCTCCACCAAGAGTGAAACCGTGTATCGTTACACCGACGAGCACGGGGTCGTGGCCTACAGCAGCCAGCGCCCGGGCAACGCAGAATTCGATGTTATCCGCTTCCACTGCTACGCCTGTGACCCCGAATCCAGCGTCGACTGGCACAGAACACCGTTGTTCCTGAGCCCCTACCGCAGCGAAATCCAGACGGCAGCGGCAGAATTCAATGTCGACCCCGCCCTGGTGCGAGCCGTTATCCATGCCGAATCTGCGTTTAACCCCAAGGCCATTTCACCGGTCGGTGCCCAGGGACTGATGCAGCTGATGCCGGGGACAGCCCAGGAGCTGGGCGTGAAGAATCCGATGGAAGCCAGCGAAAACATCCGGGGCGGTGTCGACTATCTGGCAAAAATGCTCAAACGCTTTAATGGTGACACTCGACTGGCGACGGCGGCCTACAATGCGGGCCCCGGCGCTGTCGGCCGCTACAAGGGCATCCCGCCCTATGCTGAAACCAAAGCCTATGTGGAGCGTGTAGGCATTCTGCACCAGCGCTACGCCGCCAACTGATGGGCACCATCATCAAACGGCCCGAGATCAAGGGCGATATTGTGCATGTGGCCAACGACCGCTACGGCAATATCCTGGTCATTGATGATCGCAAGCACCGGATTCTGAGTTTTGATTCGGTATTCGAACAAAGCAAGATTCTGCGCAGCGCCCCCCGGGTCCCCGTGCACGAATATAACCGCGCCATGCTGCTTCCCCTGGCCTTCTCCACACCGGCCCGGGCAACGGTGCTGGGTCTGGGTGGTGGCGCTCTGGCCTCCGGGCTGTTCACTCTGCTGCCCGATAGCCGGATTGATGTTTATGAACTGCGCCAGAAGGTAGCGGATATTGCCCGGGACTGGTTTTCACTGCCGGAATCCGACCGCTTGACGGTGACGATTGCCGACGCCCGCCTGGCAGTGGATGAGCTGCCCGAAGCCAGCACCGACATGATTCTTACCGACCTCTACAGTGCCGACCGCATGAGCCCGGCCCAGAGTCAGCGGCAGTTCATCAAGGCATGCAGCCGGGCCCTGACTGCTACTGGCTGGCTGGCACTTAATTACCATCGCATGCCAGAACCGGAAGGCAACCTGATCCGGGAACTCAAACGCCAGTTTCCCCTGTTGCTGTATTTCAAAAGCCGCACCAACAACTGGGTTATCTACGGCAGCAAACGCGATTTCGACCCGTGGAACCTGGACACCGCACACCTGAAAAACCTGGAAGCTCGGCTGCCGATTGGCTGGCGTAAACTTGCCAGCAAACTGAGCCGATTGTCGCCCGCCACAACAACGCCATGAAACTCTCGCGCATTGTCAGCAACCAGAATGGCATCAGCCGCCGACAGGCCAATCAGCTACTGGCAACCGGGCGGATACGGGTAGACGACTCGGTTTGTCTTGATGGCCAACAGGAGGTTACCCGCTTCCAACAAGTCTGCATCGACGACACCGTCATCCAGCAGGCAGCCCCGGCCTACTATCTGATGCTGCATAAACCCGCCGGTTACCTGAGCGCGACGGTTGACGACCAACATCCCACAGTGATGGAACTGCTCGACCCATCGCTGCGACCGCACTTACACATTGCAGGGCGACTGGACCGGGCCAGCACTGGCCTGTTGATCCTCAGCAGTGACGGGGTCTGGAGCCGACGACTAACCGAACCGGCGGTCAAAATCCCCAAGGTGTACCGGGTAACCACGGCTTACGCCATATCACCGGACACGGCAGATCGGTTCAGGGAAGGCATCTGGTTCGAGTACGAACAACTCAGAACCTCGCCCGCGTCGCTGGAGCCATTGGGAGAGCGGGAAGTACGGCTGACGATCTACGAAGGCCGCTATCATCAGGTGAAACGCATGTTTCACGCCGTGGGCAACCGGGTGACCTCATTGCACAGGGAAAGCATGGGCGGACTGACTGTGGATGGGCTAGAGCCAGGCAGCTACCGCCATCTCAGCGCACAAGAGGTCAGCTCAATCGGCTGACCTCTTGTCATATCATCAGGCGCGGCTGAGGAATTTGCGCTCTTCCACGTTCACGCGAATTCGGTCACCCGTGGAAATGTGCTCAGGAACCTGTACCACCAGGCCTGTGGTCAGGCGGGCGGGTTTGGTTCTGGCGGTTGCCGAGCCACCCTTGATGGACGGATCGGTTTCCTCAATGGTCAGTTCCACAGTAGGCGGCAAATCGATAGCCACCGGGTTTTCGCTGACCAGAATCACCATTACCCCCTGGGTGTCCTCGGTAATGAACAGCAACTCATCCTCAATGGCACTGCGGTTGAGCATGTACTGAGTAAAGTCTTCTGTATCCATGAACACATACTCATCACCATCAGCGTAGGAGAAGGTCGCTTCCCGGCGCACCAGATCCGCCAGATTGAGCATGTCCGAGTCCTTGAAGGTCTCATCCAGTTTCTGGTTAGTGACCACGTCGTACATGCGCATCCGGTAAAGGCTGCCTCCGGCACGGCCCTGGGGCACGGAGCGTTCGATATCCTTCACAAAATAGACACGGCCTTCGTATTCAACCGCCTGATTCTTTTTGATTTCACTTGCTTTAGGCATGACATCCGGTTCCAGAATAGTTAGTCATCACGGGCGCTGGTATACCACGACTGGCGGCAATATGCGATAGCCCTCAGCCACTCGCTTTCGACAATTCATCCCGGGTCCGCAAACGCCCCTCACGACGAATCTGTGCCTTGGCATAACGACGCTTCTGGTCCTCGGTTTCCGGGATTATCTGGGGCACCTCCACCGGTTTGCCGTGTTCATCGAGTGCCACAAAGGTAAAGAAGGCAGACAGAATATGGCGGGTCTCGCCGGTATAGCTGTTCTCGGCCTCCACTTTCGCACCGATCTCCATGGAGGAGCCCCAACTGCGGTTCAGCGACAGATTGAACAACAAGGTGTCATTGCCTTTGGCGGGAGCACGAAAATGAATGGAATCCACCGCCGCCGTCACACAGACATGGGCTGAGTGCCGCTCGGCGACCACCAGTGCCAGGCGATCGCACTTCGCCATGATCATGCCCCCGAACACCGTATTATGGGAGTTCATGTCATTCGGAAACACTTTATACACATGCTTTTCAATAGCTGAAGCAGAAACAGCTTTTGCAGGTTTATCGGTCATGAAACGGTCATTCCTTTGTGTGTTTACCCACACTTTCTGTGGATAACTTTGTTAGCAAGGCAAGGACATGCGATCACAGGCGGCATAAACACTGCGTTTGCGATCCCTGCGATTAATTTGATCAGATATACTGCACGTTTTAATGACAACAACAAAGCGAACATTACCCCCGAAAGGATTCACATACCGGAAAGGAGTTTCCCATGATCATCTGCGGCCCTATCGTACGCCACTCCAACCGTGCCGAGCTCAATCTATGGCTGGTTTTAGACCAGCGCCCCGAGAACATTCAACTGAATACCTACCTGGATGATGCCAGATCATCATCCGTTACCAGCCACTGCAACGCCGAATTCATACAAGCAGGCGATAACTGCTATATCTGCATGCTGTCGACGGACCTTCCCCTCGACAACGCCGAGCCTTATCACCAAACCAATGAGCTCTTCTACGAAATAGTACTGGATGGCGAGCCCTTTGGAGACAGCCAGCTGCTCGCGACACTTTGCCCTGGCACGGACAAACTGCCCAGTGTTTACCTGCCCCGGGAACACCGGCATTTCATTCAGGCATCCTGCCGGCGTCCTCACTCCCCGGGACAAGACAAAAAGCCGGACCAACTCGCCCGGGGCGCCCGTTTGCTGGCGGAGAATCTGCGCAAGGAGAGCCGGCCAAGCCAGCTATTTCTGACCGGCGACCAGATTTACGCCGACGATGTGTCACCCTTGCTGTTGGATTATCTGGGCAAGCTACAGAAACACCTCGGACTGCCCGATGATCTGAAGAACCTGCCGGCGGGCAAAGACCTGCACCGGCTGTCGAAACTGGATGATCGGCATTGGGTAACCCGAAGCCCCTACGGATTCAGCTCCAGTGCCAAAAGCTCCCACCTGCTGACTCGGGCCGAATACCTGAGCATGTACCTGTTTGCCTTCTCAGGCGCCGGGCACCAGTTTGGCCTGGACTTCGCGGGCCACGACGAACTCAAGCCACGGCTTGCCAAACAGCCTGCCAATACCCGGGATGGCCGGAACCCACCGGTGCAATATGTCTACACGGAGGGACAACACACAGAAGACCACCTCAACCTGTCCCGGTTTGCAGACCTGGCCCGCTCGGAGGTCCGCCAACTGCTCGCCAACACGGTGACCTACATGATCTTTGATGACCATGAAGTCACCGACGACTGGAACATCTCGAAACAGAACGCCCGGCAACTGAGCACCACGCCCATTGGCCGGTACGTGCTGACCAACGCTCTGCAGGCTTACTTCCTCTGCCAGCACTGGGGCAATCAGCCCTCTCAGGTGAAGCCCGAAGTGGCAAAACTCAAAACGCTTCTCGAACAGGATACGCCAGCCGACCACAAAGACTGGGACTGGTTGCTTGAGCGGTACTGGGGCTACGAACTGGAACAGACACCGCCGGTGGCGGTGCTGGATACCCGCACCCACCGGGAATTCAGCAAGCGAGGCAAACACTCCCTTGGCCTGATGTCTGATCAGCAGATCCGGCAACTGGGCCAGCGACTCTCCGGGTTTCATCAGTGTCGCACGCTGATTGTGGTCTCACCGACCCCAACCTACGGGTTCAGTCACATCGAATACCTGCAGCTGAATTTTCCCATGTTCAAACGCACTCTCGATCGGGAACCCTGGAGTGCTGACACGGCATCGCTCGAGGCTCTTAAAGCATCCTGCTGTCAGTTACCCGGTGTTGAGCATGTGGTGGTTTTCTCTGGCGACGTACACTACGCCTTTGCCCGAAGGCGCCAAACCAGCCAGGGGCCCGCACTCTGGCAGATCTGCAGCAGCGCCTGCAACAACGTACCTATGGGTGAGAATATCGGCTTGAGGGCCATCAACAGGATTGGAGAGTTACTGGGCAAAAACCAGGAAAGTTACCTGCTGCCGGAAGACAGCGACTTCTTCCTGACCAGTGACCGCAACATCGGCACCTTGATACTTGACGATCAGGGCTGCCCGATCCAGGCGGGATTGCTGTGCGCGGGAGAAAACGGCAGTTACCAGAAACGCTACGATCTGGTGAACTACCGGGAAACCAACTGAAGCACCAAGGGCCGCCACTCTGGCGGCCCTTGAATGATCAGCCCAGTACGTCGAAGTGGGCTGCATCCTGCTCAATGCACCAGTCCAGCTTCTCCAGATAAGCTGCCTTGGTTTTGAGCTTCGTTTGCTTGTGGGCGCGCATGTTCAGTTGCTTCATTTGCGTTGCCACCGCTTTGGCGCGCTCCGCCAACTGTTCCGGAGCCACGATTTCATCCAGGAACCCAGCAGCAATAGCCGTTTCCGGGTTAAAGATCTCGGCGTTAACCACCGAGCGGTAGAAATACGGGGCCGGCATACGATGGCGCGCAATCTCAATGCCCGCATGGTGCATGGTCATACCAATGGCCACTTCATTCAGGCCCAGTTTGAAGCCGCCTTCTACCCCAATGCGATAATCGACTGAAAGCAGAACGAACGCGCCCTTGGCGATGGCGTGGCCACTACAGGCGGCAATAACTGGCAGCGGGAATGCAGCCAGACGACGGGTAAACGTGGAGCCTACCTTAACCAGAGCCATGGCCTCTTGTGGGCCTTTCTGCATTTCCTTGAGGTCGTAGCCGCCGGAGAACATACCCGGCTGGCCGGTAAGAATTACAATGGCCTTGTCTTGCTCGGCCTGGTCCAGCGCGGCATTCAGCGCGTCAAATACCTCATGGCTCAGAGCATTAGCCTTGCCATTGTTCACGGTAATGGTGGCAATGCCGTCGTTCAGTTCGTAAGTTACGAGTTCTGTCACCTGGATTTCCTCATCTACTGCCAGAATTAAGTGAGTGTTTGTTAACTGTATAGCGAACACCGCTCATGGGCAACGCCAAAATCCCGATCAACGGTCTCAGGATTCTGACGCCTTCCCGGAGCCGGAGGTTCGCCGGTACATCCACGCCAGGCCAAGCAGCGCCAGCCCCAGCCCCATAAAGGCAGCAACCCGCCACAGTCCCTGCAGCCCGGCCATATCCACCAGAAAGATCTTGCCGATGACCAGACCAAGCAGAATCATTCCTGCCTTGTGCAGCAACGCACTCCGGTTCTGGGTGGACCAGAGAATTGCGGCAATGGCGTAAAGCATGCCCACCGCCGAATAGGTATAAAGCTCACCCTCGCTCATGCCGCTGGCTATCGTCATCTCCGAGCCCTGCCACAGTTGCCGGATTTCGAGCAACGTGAACAGTCCGAATGCCCCGGCGGCGACACACAGAGACCAGCGAACCGGAACCAGATCCGAGAACCGGCTGTTCGCCAGGGCCAGCAGAACCGGCGCGCCATAGGCCAGCAACAACATATTGAAGACCGGGGTGTCACCAACCACGATGGTTGCCCACCATGGATTGTGTACCACAACCAGCACCAGATAGCTCAGCACGCTGAGGACCAGCAGCACACGGGCCAGCAGTCGATACAACCAGCCCAGAGCCCCGGCCACGCTGGCCCGGAACACGTAGACCATACTCAAAGCCCCCCAAAGCAAGGTGTTGAGTGACGCCTCGGTGAACCCGTATTCATGGGCAAATATATTGCCATCGTACAACCAGTAGCGGAGTTCGGCCCCCAGGAACAAAACCAGCAAATGCAGAGTGACCGCTTCCAGCCAGGGCCTGATGGCTTCGGCCCGGGCCAGCCAGGTGGCACCCGCCGCAAACAGCGTTGCTCCACCGTAGGTCCAGAGCGACCAGTGCCCGTCGCCCTCATAGGTCTGCAACCAGGGATTAAACGTCAGCCTGGCCACAACAATCGCCAACAGGACTTTGAGAACAAGAAACAGCTCCGGCGCCTGGTAACGCCGCCCAAGCCAGACAAGGCTGACAAACTGAGCCGCCAGCGCCAGGGTCATCGAGGCTTCCTGCAGCCACATGGCGACCGCCAGAGAGTAACACCCATGGGCGGCCAGAATCGCCCAGACCAGGCCCGCTCGATACGCGTGGTTTCGCTCCAGCTGCCACGCCAGCCCACCGTAAACCGCGGCGGCCAACAGTGACGCAATGGCCCAACTACCCGAGGCCTGGCCACCCGGAATCAGCAACCAGCCCAACACCAGCCAGACGACAGGCGCGAGCATGACCAGCGACGCCCAGCGCCTGAGTGTTAATTGACTCCGCCACTGCCAGAGACCGGTTAACACCACCACAATTGAGGCCACAATCAGATACGTCAGGAAATCCTGGTGGTAATCCGGAGCCAGCGGCATGAACAGCACCTCGGCACTCCAGCGGCCGGACCATGCCAGCCAACCGGCAAACGTGGCGAGCACTGCCGCCCAGGGCAGATACCAGAGCTGTTGCCGACTCTGAGGCAACAGCACAGCCAACGGCAGGATCAGCAACCAGGCCAGGAAAGAGGGGGCATCAACGGGTTGCCCGTATATGGAAGCGCCCCAGACCAACAGCACCGCCAACAAAGCCTCGCGGCGACGCTCAGGGCTCAGCTGTCGGCGACCGGGCAAAAAAGAGAAGAGCAGAAGGAGCACCGGCAGATAGCAGGCAATCGCCAGACTGTTGGTTTCACTCGCGGCCACCAGCAACCACCACAGACCTGCACCGGCGAGCGTGCCATACCAGAGCCAGGGCCGGTAAACATGCTGCATCAATAACAGAGAGCTGGTGGTAATCACCACACTGTAACTGAGCACAAAGGCCGCGCTGCCGCCTTCCCCGCCAACCAGTAATGGCACAAGATAGGCGCCGCTTAATCCCATAATAGCCAGCAGTGGGCCATGGACAAGCGCCAGGGCCATGGTGGCAAGTGACACCAGCGCAAGCCCGACCAACGCCAGGACGGGGCCGATCAGCTGATAGTGATGAACACCCGCCAGCATGGCGGCATAAAGCGTGACACTTCCGCCACCGGCAAGTGCCGCAAAGACCTGATCCGTGCCCAGATGGCGTCGCCGCAGGAGTTCAGCCGCAGCATGGAGAGCAACCCCGGTCACCAGGGCCATCAGCAACTGCTGTGCAGGGCCAATCAAACCGGCATTGATCGAGTGGCTGACCATAAAAATACCGGCCAGGCTGACGCTCAATCCACCCAGCCACACCATCCAGTTCTCTTTCAGGGCCTGAGCGAAGCGGGTTTCCACAGAAGGACGGCGATAGTCGGCGGACGGAACAACCGCTTCCAGCTCGGCGGGCGCAGACTCCGGTTCCAGCGGGAGCGCGGTGTTATCAACATTGGCGTCAGCGGTATCGGGCACCGCTTGAGCAGCCGATGCCGCCTCCTCAGTCCCAGACTGGGGTTGCAACTGTTGACGCTTCAGCGCCTCCAGCTCATGCCTTAAACCGGTAACCTCCTGGCTCAGAGCTTCGATCCGGCTGGCATGGCGATCCCGCTGGCGAAAAGCCAGAAACCCCAGCAGTGAGCCAACTGGCACAAGCAGCAGAACACCCGCAATCAGCAGATAAAACAAAGCTTCCAATGGACTTATCCTTGTCGTGTCGTTACGTCAGGGTTGCACCACCCCGGATTGAGGCACCAGGCAATTGATCATGGTAATCGACAGATCCCGGAATACTGCTTGAGACATCACGTTATCCGGAAACCGGTCGGCCATCGCTCGCCGGCAGAGTGAAGAACGACTTTCTGCCATCTGCACACAATCATTGAACTCCGACCCGCTATCCCGACCCGTCGCCTCGCGACAAAAATCCGGAATCCGGCCGACCACAAAATCAAGTACGTCACCCCGGCTTACAGGGTTAGCTGCCAGGTTGCTGAACCGATCAGCACCGGTCGTGGCCGGGGCTTCCCGGGTCTGGTCCCACAATACGTAGAGCAATGCGGCAGAAACCAGCGTTACTGTGACAACGGGCATCTTCATTACAAATCCTTAAAACAGAGTGGCGCGCCATTGTAAAGAAGAACAATCCGAGCTGCCTCATTGAACACCGGTTGAATACCATAGTGAACTCCCAAATTCTGAACCGAAAACGGAGCATCCTCATGAAAGGGAAACTCGGACTTCTCGCTGCCATGCTCGTTCTGGCCGGCTGTGCCACCGCTTCCGAGCAACTGCGCGTTTACACCGAACAATATCCTCCTTATAACATGACCACCAGCGGTCAGCCCTTTGCCCATTCAGAATCCGAAATCACCGGCCTCTGCACCGATGTGCTCAAAGCTGTTCTTGAGAATGCCAAGGTCGACTACAGCATCAAACTGCGTGACCTCAGCTATGGCATGAACCGCGCCCAACGGCACGAAGACCACGGTATCTACTGTGTGTCCAAAACGGACGAGCGGGAGCCCTTCTTTGAATGGGTGGGACCACTCTCCAGCATCAAGTGGACCCTGTTTGCCAAGCCCGGCTCCAGCATCAAACTGGACGATCTTGAGGATGCCCGTGACTACCGTATTGGTGGCTACAAAGGCGATGTGATGACGGGATACCTGGAAGACAAAGGATTCGACGTTTCTGCCATCACCAACAATGGTCTGAATGCCAAGCGGCTGGAACAAGATCAGATCGACCTTTGGGTAGCCGATGGCCTGGCAGGCCCCTACCTTGCCGCCGATGCCTCCGACGTGACCGGCCTTGAGGCTGTCCTTGTTTTCCGCGAAACCCCGATGTATCTCGCCATTAACAAGGACTCTGATCCCGCCCTGGTCAAGGCCCTGAATGAGGCTTACCAGGCCATGCAGGAAAGTGGTGAGATAGACACCATTTCGCGTTCTTACGGGCTCTGATCGCCAAGTGGCTTTTTGCCGGCCCCGCTAGCTCTCAGGCTGACTCGGGGCCAGCAGCCTATGCATTGCTCACCTGAAACTGACCGGTCAGGTTTTTCAGCTTGTTTGCCGACAGGTGCGTCATCTCCGCTCCCTTGCCGATCTCGTCCGTGCGTTCATTCGAGGCGCGGATACTCTCAGTTTCCCGGATGACACGGGTAAACTGATTTTTGGCGCGAGCCACCACCTCTTCCATGCTTACCCGCATTTCCTGCTCCGTGGTCGAGGCATTTTCGATTTCGTTCTGCTGTAGATCAGCGCCCTTCAACATCCGTTCTATATCGTTTACCACCTTCTGAGGGGCGCCCCTGAGCTCAGCGGGTCTTCAGATTCTCCAGAAACTCAGCCATTTCTGCTTGCATGTCGACAACACGTTGCCGCCATTCCGCCTTGTAGGCCGCAAACTCCTCGCTCAATTTGCTCAATTGCAACTGGGCTTCGGCGGCGGTCGCGGTGCTCTCCGCAAGCGTTTTCAAGTTGGCTTCAGACAACTGTTCCCGCTGGTCTTCAAGCCTGATTACCGTTTCGTTCAAGGTACGTCTGTCCTCCGGCGTTGCTGATGGGGTAGATTTAAGGGCTTCCCGCAGGGATTCAGACAGCTCTTCCAGATGCAGGCTCAGCTGATCACCGTACTCTTCCGCCAACGCCGACATATCGTCATTCATACTCTCGGCCTGTTTCTCAAGCTCCCGCCCCAATCTCTCAAGCTCAACCGCCATTTCATCCGATTGATTGGCCCAGCGATTCTTCAGATCTTCACCCAGTTTTTCCAGCTGCCCAACAAGACTTCCCCAAACCGGGCCCTGTTTCAGGGCATCGCCGGTGCGATAATAATCCACCAGCCAGTCGTCACCTTTACGTACCAGATAGGTTAAGGACTCCGTGGCTTCGTTTTGGCCCTCCAGACCACTCAGGGTGGTGGTTACCCGGGCCAGATTATCATCAATGACCACACGCCCCCACTCAATGCTCACGTTCTGCCATTGCTGTTCAAAACCATCGAATGCCGCTTCATCGACCAGGGTTGAATAATCTGCGGCCGCTTCAGCATCCTCTTCAAGTACAGCTTGCCAAAACGCTTCCGATACTTCCTGGGGCGATTCCGGGCGACTGCACCCTGTCGCCATGAGTACGGAAAACACCAGAAAAGGAAAAAGTACATATTTCATTGATCAACCTCATCGATCGCTCGGGAACAGTGACCCGGATTTTACATCAGGTGAAGGACAGCATTAGCGACGATTGCCCATCGTTAAGATATCGTCGTACTCCCACACTCTCACCACTGCACCGCCCGAAGTGATTCCGCTAATGGTCTCGAGCTCGTTGACCATGGCCGACGCTACGGCTTCCGCTTCAATCGCCCGATATTTTCTCAGTGGCCCGATCAACGCCCGATTCGCAACCGGCATGACGGCCACACCAAGAGCCTCGGCCGTTCGAGCCTCCTTGCGCTGCCCCAGCAACAGGCTCGGGTGGTAAATCGCAAGATAAGGAAATTTCAGCGCCCGGACATTGTCCTCAAGCTCTCCTTTGACTCGATTATAGAAAACCGGGGATTGCGACGATGCTCCGATGGCCGACATCAGAATCAATGCCCGTGCACCGGCGTTACGGGCCATCTGAGCTGCCTTCAATGCATAGTCATGATCGACCTTGCGAAAGGCTTCTCTGGAGCCTGCCTTTTTCAGGGTTGTTCCAAGGCAACAGATCAGGACATCCACCTGGAAAGCGTCAGGCTGAGCCTCCATCGCATCAAAATCCATGAAGCGCTGCTCCAGTTTCGGATTTTCCACGACCATCGGCCGGCGAACCGGAGCGATCACAGTTGATATCTCCGGCTGCTGGAGGAGTTTCTCCACCACCATGCCTCCGGTCAGGCCGGTAGCGCCTAAAACCATCACTTTCATTCGGTGTCCCCTGTGTTCATCGCTTCTGATTGGTTGCCGGATTGCGTAGGATGATACTCGTAAACACCCGAATCCGAGCTCTCAACACGTGCCACTATGCTGAAATTATCCAATGCCGTCGAACTGGCAGACTGGGAAATCCAGATTACGCAGATACGGTCCCAGGGGGCAGGCGGCCAGAATGTGAATAAGGTTGCCTCTGCCGTTCACCTCCGGTTCGACGTCCTGCATTCCACCCTGCCGCCGTTTTACAAAGAACGTTTGATGGCATTGTCCGACCAGCGCATCAGTAAAGACGGCGTGATTGTGATCAAGGGGCAGTCTTTCCGCACGTTTGAGCAGAACAAAGAGGACGCGCTGAACCGACTCAAGACTCTCATTCAGGAGGCAGTAAAGCCGCAAAAAGCCCGCCGGCCAACACGGCCTACAAAATCGTCACAAAAGCGACGCGTAGACTCAAAGACAAAACGTGGTGCGGTCAAGTCATTGCGGGGTAATGTCAAGGTTTAGAACGACCATCCGAACTTGGACAATTTGCCCACAGAATCTGTGGATAACTCTGTGTGAAGTCTCAGGATAGGTGTGCCGAAACCCCATCATCCCTGGGGTGCCCGATGTTGGAGGCTATTTGATCAGGTTGTCCGATTCCGCCAACGGGGCCCGACAAGCTGGCGTAAATGAACACAGGATTTCACTGCGACTGTGGCACGATGGAATCTCAGCTACTCCCTGTACGAGGTGATTCATGATTGGCTTTCCGGTCGCCCTGATTTTTGCCAACGGCGTTGAATGGTATGCCCATAAATACATCCTCCACGGGACACCACGGCCGGGAAAACCCAGATACAGCCCGGTACCGAAGTCCATGAAAAGCCACTGGCAGCATCACAAGATCGTGCGCACCACGGATTACCGCGACGAAGGCTATGAAGAAGGGTTGTCCAACTGGCGCACCCGGAACGAAGTCGCCTCCCTGCTTGCGCTCACTGCGGTTACCTCTCTGGCGCTACCGGTAGCCCCGTTTTTTACACTGGGCACCTACTACGCGGCCGGCCGGTACTTCTATGTGCACCGGCGCTCTCACCTGGAACCCGAGTGGGGAAAGAAGGCCATTCCCTGGCATTACAATCACTATATGAACACCGATCAGGACGCCAACTGGTGCGTCACCCGTCCCTGGTTCGACTACATCATGGGGACCCGTATTAAAGCGAACCCGGACCTCGCGGAATGCAACCCTCTCGGAGTGAAGTTACGCACCTTTGTCTAACAACCGTTGAACCGTCTATTTCATCGTCTTTTTTGGTAGTGCAATCATAAATTGTCCGAACCTAAACAAAAGCGAACACTCACCGCACCCCCAATTCCAGGCTTTACGCCCCTTAAACGGGTAAGCAATGCCCCATCAAGAACTTGGCAAACGATCAAAAGGGCTGACGGTTCCAGCACGTCGATCGCCAATGACATGCGTGTAGATTTCTGTCGTTCGA